>JBOGSY010000109.1:0-6807 GCA_050691915.1 Candidatus Limnocylindria bacterium
TGGCCGATGGCATGGCGGTCGGGACGCAGGTCCTGGGGCTGGGGACGGTCCTCGCCTACTACGTCGGCTTCGCGCCGCCGCGCGTCCTGCGACGAGCCTGGCAGGAGCCGGCCATCCGGGCCATGCTCGCCGAGGCCACCGAGATGGTACAGCTGCCCGACCTGCACGCCATCGCCGACCGGATCAGCGAACGGGCGGTGGCCGCCACCGGCGGCGAGGGCGCGGCGGTGGGCCTCTGGAACGAGGCGGAGGGCGTGCTGACGATCCGGTTGGCGGGCGGGGAGGAGAGCCGCATGGGCCCCGGCGAATTCATCGCCGGGCGCGCTTTCGCCGCCCAGCAGGCGATCTTCAGCTCCAACCCGGCCCGCGACGCGCCGGAGCATGCCGACATGTACCGCAGGAGCGGCATACAGGCCGTCGCCGCCGCTCCGATCACCGCCGACGACCGTCGCCTGGGCGTGCTGGTGGTCTACGCCGCCCGCCCGCCGGTCTTCTCCGACGACGTCCTGTCGCTCATCACCATCCTGGCCGAGCAGGCGGCGCTGGTGCTGCGCAGCCACGAGCTCCTCCGCGAGGCGGCACAGGTCCGCGCCCTAGCCGAGGTGACGCGGATGAAGGATGACTTCCTGTCGGTGGTGGCACATGACGTGCGGACGCCGCTGACCACCATCCTGATCAATGCGGAGCTCCTGGAGCAGGCGATCGCCGGCGCCGGCGATGCGCGCAACGCGCGTCGGGCGGTGAGCCTGCGCGCGGAGGCGCTTCGCCTCAAGCAGCTGGTGGAGGACTACCTGGACGTGGTCCGCGCCGAGCGGGGCCGCGAGCCGCGGCTGGAGGACTGTGACCTGGCCGCGCTGGTCCGCACCACCATCGATGCCATGGGGGCAGGTCATCAGCGGGTGGTGCTGGAGGCGCAGGGTCCCGTCCATGGCCGGTTCGATCCGGCGCGCATCCACCAGCTGGTCGAGAACCTGGTGGCCAACGCGATGAAGTACTCCGGCACCGGCGACCCGGTGGAGGTTCGCGTCTGGAACGACGACGGGCGGGCCAGCCTGAGCGTCGCCGACCGCGGCATCGGCATCCCGGAGACGGACCTCCCCTTCCTGTTCGAGCGGTTTCACCGGGGCAGCAACACCGATGACCGCCGCTACGGCGGACTGGGCCTGGGCCTCTACATCTGCCGCCAGATCGCGGAGGAGCACGGCGGCAGCATCACGGTCTCCAGCCGCATCGGCGAGGGGACCACCTTCGTGGTGGCCTTCAGTCCGATGCCGGCGGCCGCCGCTGCGGCCGAGGTGCGAGCCGATGCCTGATCATCCCGTCCTGGTGGTGGACGACGACCCCGCCATCCGCGATGCCGTCCGCGACCTGCTCGAGCAGCAGGGCATCCCGGTCGAGACCGCCACCGACGGGGCCGATGCGCTGGCCAAGGTCGAGGCTCGCCCACCGCGCCTGGTCCTGCTCGACATGCGCATGCCGGGCATGGACGGCTGGTCGTTCGCGCGTGCCCTGCGCGAGGCCGGGATCAATCCGCCGGTGGTGGTCATGACCGCGGCGGCCGATGCCCGGCGCTGGGCGGCCGAGATCGGCGCCATCGGGGTGGTCCCCAAGCCGTTCGGCGTGATGGAGCTGATCCGCGCCGTCGAGCGCTTCAGCGCCTGAGGCACGGCGAGGGCTAGCGCACCTCGACGGTGGCGCCGGCCTCCGCGAGCTTCTCCTTGGCCTGCTCCGCCTCCTCCTTGGTGGTGCCCTCCTTCACGGCCTTGGGAGCCGCGTCGACCAGGTCCTTCGCCTCCTTGAGGCCAAGCCCGGTCAGCTCGCGCACGGCCTTGATGACCAGGATCTTGTTGGGGCCCACCTCGGTCAGGACCGCGTCGAACTCGGTCTTCTCCTCGGTCGCGCCGGCGGCGGCGGCGCCGTCACCGCCACCCGCGGCCGGAGCGGCGGCCATGGCCACCGGGGCCGCGGCGGTGACGCCGAACTTCTCCTCCACCGCCTTGACCAGGTCGCTCAGCTCGAGGACCGTCATGTTCGAGATCGCATCCAGGATCTCGTCCTTGCCCAGGGTCTTGGTTGCCATCGTGTTCCAGCTCTCCTTCGTGTCGGGTGTCGTGCCGGGTCGTCGCGGCCTCAGGCCGCGGCTTCGGTCCGTTGCTTCTGATCGGCCACGGCGTTCAGCACGCCGGCCAGGTTGCGCAGGTTCGCGGCCAGCACGCCGGCAAAGCCGGTGAGCGGGCTGGCGATTCCGCCGGCGAGTCGTGCGAGCAGCACCTCGCGGCTGGGCAGGCTGGCCAGGCGGGTGAGGGCGGCGGCATCCACCGGCGTCCGTGCCAGCAGGCCACCGCGCACGGTGACGACGCGGCTGTAGGGCCGAAACGCCTCCTGCAGCGCCCTGGCCAGCGCCACCTCGTCGCCGCTGATGGTGGCCAGCGCGGTGGGCCCGTTGAGGAGCGCCTTCAGCTCGCCCAGCTCCGCCTCGTCCGCGGCGATCTTGAGCAGCCGGTTCTTGGCCACGTGCAGCTGCACGCCGCTGGCCCGCAGCGTGCGTCGCACGGCCTGCATGTCGGCCACCTTGAGGCCGCGGTAATCCGCGACGACCACCGCCGAGCTCCCGCGGAGCAGTTCCGCCAACTCGGTCACGGCCTTGCGCTTGGCTTCGGTCGCCATGGGTTGGGTCCACCTCCTCGCGGACATGAAAATGGCCCTCGCGCACGTCAGCACGAGGACCCTGGCTGGATCCGCTCATCGTGCCTCGGCGTGCCGCCGGCCTCTGCGGGCCGGCAATTGGTCCGGGAATCTCACTCGGGACGCAACGCTGTCTGTGGCGTGGTGTTCGATTGGGAGGCCGATGGTAGCCGCTCCCCGGCCGGCTGGCAAACCCGGTCGAGCCGCCCAGCCCGGCCGGGGGTGCTCAGGCGCTGGCGGCGGCCAGGGCCGAGGGGATGTCGACCCGGACGCCGGGGCCCATGGTCGGCGCCAGGGTGAGGGTCCGCATGTAGGTCCCCTTGGCGCCGGAAGGCTTGGCCCGCTGGATGGCGTCCACCAGGGTGGCCACGTTGGCCAGCAGCTGGTCGGGGCTGAAGCTGGCCTTGCCGACCGGAACGTGCACGATCCCGGCCCGGTCCACCTTGAACTCGATGCGGCCGGACTTGATCTCGCTCACCGCCCGCTCGATGTCGAAGGTCACGGTCCCCGACTTGGGGTTCGGCATCAGCCCGCGGGGGCCCAGCTTCTTCCCGAGCCGCCCCACGGTGCCCATCATGTCCGGCGTGGCGATGGCCACGTCGAAGTCGAACCAGCCGTCGTCGATCTTCTTGACCAGGTCGTCCCCGCCGACGTCGTCGGCGCCGGCGCGCAGCGCCTCCTGCGCCTTCTCGCCCTGGGCGAAGACGATGACCCGCGACGAGCGACCGGTGCCGTGCGGCAGGACCACCGTCCCGCGGACCAGCTGGTCGGCGTGGCGGGGATCCACGCCCAGGCGCAGGTGGGCCTCCACCGTGGCGTCGAACTTGACGGTCGACAGCCGGGGCAGCAGCTCGGCCGCCTCCGGCAGCGGGTAGCGGCGCTCGGCCTCGATCAGGCTGGCCGCCTCGCGGTACTTCCTTCCGTGGCGGGCCATCAGTCGCGCACCTCGATGCCCATGCTGCGGGCCGTCCCGGCCACGATCCGCATGGCCTGCTCGACCGAGTTGGCGTTAAGGTCCGCCATCTTGGTCTCGGCGATCTCGCGCAGCTGCTGCTGCGAGACGCTGCCGACCTTGTCGCGGTTGGGCTGCGACGACCCCGACTCCACGCCGGCGGCCCGCTTCAGCAGGGCGGCGGCCAGGGGAGCCTTGGTGACGAAGGTGAAGGAGCGGTCCTCGAAGACCGTGATCTCGGCCGGCACCACGTAGCCGCGCAGGTTGGCGGTCCGCTCGTTGAAGGCCTTGATGAACTCCATGATGTTGATCCCGTGCTGGCCGAGCGCGGGACCCACCGGCGGGGCGGCGGTGGCCGCTCCGGCCGGCGCCTGCACCTTCAGGATGGTCCGAATCTTCTTTGCCATGCGGTTCCTCCGAGGTCCATGCGGGGCGGTTCGCGCCCCTCCCTCTCTGCCTAGAGCTTGTCGATCTGCAGGAAGTCCAGCTCCACCGGCGTCTCGCGGCCGAAGATGCTGACCAGCACCTTGACCTTGTTCTTCTCCGGGTTCACCTCGTCCACCGTGCCGATGAACTCAGCGAACGGCCCATCCTTGACGCGCACGCTCTGGCCCTTGGTGAACTGGAGCTTGAACTTCGGCGCCTCGACCCCCATCTGCTTGAGGATCTTCTTGACCTCGCCCTCCTGGAGCGGGGTCGGCCGGTTGCCGGAGCCCACGAAGCTGGTGACACCCGGCGTGTTGCGCACGACGTACCACGACTCGTCGCTCATGGCCATCTCGACCAGCACGTAGCCCGGGAACACCTTGCGGTTCACCGTCTGGCGCTGGCCGTTCCGAATCTCGATCTCCTCTTCCATGGGGACCAGGACCTGGAAGATCTGGTCCTCCACGCCCATCGACTCGATGCGGTGCTCGAGGTTCGTCTTCACCTTGTTCTCGTAGCCGGAGTACGTGTGGATCACGTACCACTGCTTCGCGTCGCCCGAGGCCATCTCGCCCGGACGCGGCGCCTCGCGCGACAGGCGGGCGGCCTCGCGCGCCTCGTTCACGGTCTCCTGCTTCGTCTCATCGGTCATGGCAGCACCACTTCCAGCACGGTGTTGAAGACCCGGTCGAGGGCGAAGATGTAGACGCCCACCGCGATCGACACCGCGATGACGAGCAGGGTGAGGCGGATCACGGTCTCGCGCGTCGGCCAGGCGACCTTCTTCAGCTCGGCCCAGCTCTCGACCAGGTATTGGCGCATGCCGGTCAACACGGTGGGTTCATCTTCCTGCTGCGACGTTCTTGCTGCGACGTTCTTGCTGCGACGTTCGTATGGTGGCAGGGGCGACAGGACTCGAACCTGCAACCGCTGGTTTTGGAGACCAGTGCTCTACCAATTGAGCTACACCCCTAAACGAACGCCGTCTACTTCGTCTCCCGGTGCAGCTGATGCTGCCGGCAGCGCGGGCAGAACTTGTTGAGCTCCATGCGCCCCGGGTCGTTCCTCTTGTTCTTCCGCGTGCTGTACGTGCGCTCCTTGCAGACGGTGCACGCCAGTGCGATCACGGCTCGGTTCTCGGCCTTTGCCACGTGGTTTGGTTCCTTCGTCGTCCACCCGGCGGCGGCCACGCTGAAGTAAGGGCCTGGGAACCGGGGGAAGCCACGCGATTCTACGCGCGGAGCGCGTCAGTGTCAACGAGATCACCACGGCCGTACGACCGCATCGGCGCCTCAGCCGGCCGACGGCTCCTGTCGCTCGCGACGGCGCAGGACGATCCGGGTGAACGGCAGGCGCACGTCGCTGAAGACCTCGATGCTGACCAGGAAGCCAAGGAAGATGAGCACCACGCCGAGCAGCTCACCGATGAAGAACGACCAGGTGATGCCGAAGCGGTTGAGCCCGCTCGTCCAGCCCGGGATGAAACCGCCGAGCGCGATCAGCAGCGTGGCCGGAACACGCGAGTTGAGCTTCCCGGCCCGGAAGGCACGCCAGGCGCCGGGCAACGAGGCCACGAAGTTCACCACCACCGCCACGCCGCGACCGATGGAGCCGACGACCGGCGCGTCGGTGGTCACCCGCAGCAGGCGGGCCTTGGGCATGAAGATGTAGGCCGAGTAGATCGCGCCGAAGACGAGGGCGAAGGCGCCGACGATGTTGAACGGCGGGGTCAGGATGCGAAGGTCCGATGGCATGGCCGATCCGACCGGGATGCCGATCTCGTCGATCGCGTAGCCCGGCGCCGCCACGGGTGCCGTCAGCGTGAGCCAGGTGGCCGCCACCGAGGCCGCCACCAGGATGAGCGCCGTGACGTGCCCGATCCAGCGTCGCTCGAAGCGGGTGACGAGGGCCACGATCACCGCGGCCGCCAGGGCGAGCCCGACCACCGCCATGACGCTGGCCTCCGACGCCGGGGTCCCCTCGCGCGCGTACTTCACCGAGGTGAGGTAGCTGAAGAGTGCCGCCAGCCCGAACGAGGCGGCCACGAAGTAGCCGAAGCGGGTTCGGTTCAACAGGTAGACGGTGCCCAGGCCGAGGTAGGCCGCGACGCCGAAGGCGCCCACCAGGTACCAGGTGCGATAGAGGGGCTCGTTCCAGCCGAAGGCGCTGCCGATGAACTCGGTTCCCGCGCTGATGCCGTACCACAGGAGGCCCACGGTCCACACCAGCTGGTACGGCTGGCGACGCCGGATCCACTGGTCGCCGACCAGGGCGGCGAACACGAACGAGAGCACGGAGCTTCCCAAGGGAAGGACGACGTTGAGGTCCAACGGTTGAGGCGCCTCCGACGAGCCGACTGCATGACGGGCGCATCGGTGTGGGCTGGAGCCCACGTCCGGGCTCGAACCGGAGACCTCTTTCTTACACGCGACGCGCATCCCGACGATCTGCCGGGCATCACCGATCATCTACGCCCCTTCCCCGGCCAGTCAAATCGGGGACACAGATTTATCCAGATTTCGAGTCATGACCGCAGCGCTGCCGGTAGCAGAACGGGCAGCCGACACAAACGACACCACATGCACGTCCATTCACCAGCCATGAGACGACTCGTCCTCACCGTCGCCGGGGCTGTGCTGCTGCTGATCGCGGTCGGCGCTATGACCTATGCCGTCCCACCGCTCGTCTTGCGCGATGCGCCGGCTCCTGCCAGCGTGGCACCGCTGGTGGAAGTCGCCCGCCGC
>JBOGSY010000110.1:0-6761 GCA_050691915.1 Candidatus Limnocylindria bacterium
GGCTGTGGATGGCGGCAGCGTGACGCTGCCTGACGGTCGGCGCATCCCCTACCCCGACCTGGTGGACGCTGACCTTCCGGGTGAGCAAATCACGGGGGCCGCACTCCTCCGCCCGCAGGTGCCCGGGACTCCCCTGGGTGCCAGCCAGTCGCGCGTGGATCTTCCCGGCAAGGTGTCGGGCAGCCCCGCCTTCGTCCAGGATCTGGAGCTGCCGGGAATGCTCCACGCTCGGGTGTGCAGGCCGCCGGGTCCCGGCGCGCGCCTCGCGGAAGTCGACGAAGCAGCCGTCGCACGCATGCCAGGTGTTCGAGCCGTCGTGCGGGACGGCAGCTTTCTGGCCGTGATCGCGGAGCGCGAAGAGCAGTCGTTGCGGGCCCTGGCGCGCCTGCGACGGCTGGCGAGGTGGGAGGAGGCGGCTGCGCTGCCTGTGTCGCCGCGCTTCATGCTCGAGGAGCCCACGCTGGACGTGGTCATCGCAGATACGCCGGTGCAGCCGGACGCCACGCACACGGTGCGGCGCTTCAGCGCGGAGTACAGCCGCCCCTACCTCGCCCACGCCTCGCTGGGGCCGTCGTGCGCGGTGGCGGTGCTGCATGACGGCTCGTACGAGGTCTGGTCGCACAGCCAGGGCATCTTCCACCTCCGCCAAGAGCTGGCCAAGGTGCTGCGGGTCGACCCCGGCGCTATTCGCGTGAAGCACATGGAAGGCGCCGGCTGCTACGGCGCCAACGCAGCCGATGATGCCGCCCTAGATGCAGCCCTGCTGGCGCGTGCCGTGCCGGAGCGCCCGGTCCGTGTCCAGTGGATGCGCGACGACGAGTTCGGATGGGAGCCGCTAGGGACGGCCATGGTCGTGCGGCTTGCTGCATCAGTCGATGGAGCAGGATCGATTCTCGAGTGGCATCACGACGTCTGGGGCAATGGACACCGCGACCGGTCGGGCAGCGACAGCCCCCGAAACGTGACCAATCTGCTCGCAGCGCGGCATCTGGCCGACCCCTTCGAGCCGTCGGTTCCTGCGCCGCCACCAACGCTGGCCGGAGGCAGCGGCCGCAACGCGGCGCCCATCTATGCCTTCCCGTCGCAGCGGGTGGTCAACCACTACGTCGCGCGAGCCCCCCTGCGCGTCTCGGCGCTCCGGTCGCTTGGAGCCCACGCCAATGTCTTCGCCATCGAGTCGTTCATGGACGAGATCGCGTCCGAGCTCGGCATCGATCCTCTCGCGCACCGGCTGCGCTACTTGGATGACCCTCGAGCCGTGGCGGTCCTCGAATCGGCTGCGCGGCGGGCTGGGTGGTCGGGACGGCCGCGCGAGGAGGGCCACGGCCTGGGCATCGGCTTTGCCCGCTACAAGAATGCCGCCTGCTACGTCGCCGTGGTGGCCGAGGTGGAGGTAGCCGATGACCTCGCCCTGCGTCGCGTCTGGGCTGCGGTGGACGCCGGCCTGGCGATCAATCCTGACGGCCTTGCCAACCAGGTCGAGGGCGGCATCGCCCAGGCGGCCAGCTGGACGCTCAAGGAGGAGGTGATCTTCAGCACGTCGCGGGTGACGTCACGGGACTGGGCGACCTATCCGATCCTGCGCTTCGAAGACGCGCCGGAGATCGATGTCGAGCTCCTGGACCGACCGGGCGAACCGCCGCTGGGCGTCGGCGAGGCCGTGGCCGGACCGACCGCGGCCGCGATCGGCAACGCCATCTTTGCCGCGACCGGCGCGCGCGTGCGCGACATGCCCCTGACACGCGACCGCATCATCAAGGCCCTGACATGACCGCGGTCACGTTCGGCTTCAAGACCGAGCCGCCGCGCGCCAGCTACGACGACCTGCGGCGGATCTGGCAGGAGGCGGACGAGATCCCGCAGATCAGCGACCTCTGGGCCTTCGATCACTTCGTTCCCCTGCGCGCCGATCCCACGGAGCCGTGCCTCGAGGGCTGGACCCTGCTGACGGCCCTGGCCGTGCAGACCCGGCGTGCCAGGGTCGGGCTGATGGTCGCCGGCAACACCTACCGCCACCCGGCGGTGATGGCCAACATGGGCGCTGCTATCGACGTGATCAGCGGCGGCCGACTGGAGTTCGGGATCGGCGCGGGCTGGCACGAGGGCGAGCACCGCATGTACGGGATCCCCCTTGGGACGGCGGCGCAGCGCATCCACGCCCTGGACGAGGCATGCGAGGTCATCAGGGCGCTGTGGACACGCGAGCTCTCGACGTTCTCGGGCCGCTACTACTCACTGCTCGAGGCGCGCTGCGAGCCGAAGCCGCTGCAGCGACCGGCGCCGCCGATCACCATCGGAGGGACGGGCGAGAGGCTCACCCTGCGGGTCGTCGCCAGGCACGCGGATCGATGGAACTTCAATGGCAAGAGCGTCGAGGAGTTCGTCCGCCTCAACGGGGTGCTTGACGAGCACTGTCGCGCGGCCGGCCGCGACCCGGCCAGCATCACTCGCTCCGTTCAGCGCCACCTGGGCGACGACCTCGACGCGGCCGCCGCCGAGGTTGCCGCGTACGTTGCTGCGGGCGCTGCTCACGTCGTCCTCAACCCTCGCATCCCGCTGCGGCCGGGCATCGCCGAGGCCGTGACCAGAGGCATCATCGAGCCAGTCTTGAAGCTGCACGGCCAGGGATCGCCGGCTTCCTGAGGTCGTCATCGGTCAGCCTGGATCGCATGGCTCGACGTGGGTATACAATCGTATACGAGCACGGGAGCAAGGGGGTTCCTTGACGAGATCGGCAGCCCAGGCGCCATCCGCAGCCCGGCGGAGGATCGTCGTGATCGGAGGTGGCAACGCGGCGCTCTGCGCGGCAATGGCGGCGAATGATGCCGGCGCCTCGGTGACGGTCCTGGAACGGGCAGCCCGCCCCTTTCGCGGCGGGAACACGCGCCACACTCGCAACCTGCGCACGGTCCATCGTGCCGCGGACGGGTACGTCACCGGTCCCTACCCGTACGACGAGTTCCTGGCCGACCTGGCGAGCGTGACCGGGTCCGATGCCGACCCGGCGCTGGCGGCGCTCACCGTCTCCGAATCGGAGCACATCGCCGCCTGGATGGAGGAGCACGGGGCGCACTGGCAGGCGCCCCTGAAGGGCACGCTGGGCCTGGCCCGCACCAACCGCTTCTTCCTGGGCGGAGGGAAGTCGCTGCTGAATGCCTACTACCAGACCGCTCAGGACGCGGGCATCGAAATTCACTACGAGGCGTTTGTGACGAGCCTGGACATTCAGGGCAATCAGTGTCGGGGCGTGCGCGTCCGATTCGGCGGTGGGAACGAAGAGAGGTACGTGCCTGCTGATGCGGTCGTGGTGGCGGCAGGCGGGTTCGAGGCGAACCTGGGCTGGCTGGCCGAGTCATGGGGGCCGGCGGCCCACAACTTCGTCGTGAGGGGGACCGCCAACAACGACGGATCCATGCTGCGCGAGCTCCTGGACGCGGGTGCGCGGCGCGTCGGAGATCCCGGCGCGGCGCACGCCATTGCGGTCGACGCCCGGGCGCCCACCTTCGACGCGGGCATCATCACCCGCATTGACGCCATCCCGATCGGCATCGCGGTCAACTGCCACGGAAAGCGCTTCTACGACGAGGGTGAGGACATGTGGCCGAAGCGATACGCGACCTGGGGGCGCCTGATCGCGCTTCAGCCCGACCAGCGCGCCTTCGCCATCTTCGACAGCAAGGTCGCCGGCGAGACGATCCCGGGACTGTATCCGCCCTTCCGGGCCGACACGATCGAGCTGCTCGCGGACCAGCTCGGCCTGAACGCCGCGGACCTGGCCTCCACCGTGGCCGAGTTCAATGCTAGCTGTCGGGTCGGGCGGTTTGACCTGTCGGGACTCGACGAGTGTCGAACGGAGGGTCTGCCGGTACCGAAAAGCCACTGGGCCCGGCCGATCGACGTGCCGCCCTTCTTCGGCTATCCGCTGCGCACCGGCATCACCTTCACCTACATGGGCGTGGCGGTGGACGCAGACGCACGCGTCCAGCGCAATGGCGAGGGTCCATTCGAGAACGTGTTCGCCGCCGGCGAGATCATGAGTGGCAACGTCCTGACCCGTGGCTACCTTGCCGGATTCGGGATGACGATCGGTACCGTATGGGGCCGCATAGCCGGTCGGAGCGCGGCCCGTGCTTGAGCGGCCGGTGCTTGAGCTTCCGGTCGTCGAGGAGGCCAGGCGGCAGCTGGACATCTGCAACGCCTGCCGCTACTGCGAAGGTATCTGCGCGGTGTTCCCGGCCCTCGAGCGTCGAAGCTTCTTCGACATTGGCGACATGACTTACCTGGCCAACCTGTGCCATGACTGCCGGGCGTGTCTCGAGGCCTGCCCCTACGCACCGCCGCACGAGCTCGCCGTCGACATTCCGCGGCTGATGAGCGAGGTCCGAGAGCGCACCTACGCCCGGTACGCATGGCCGCAGGCACTGGCCAGTCGTGTCGACCGCAGTGTTGGGCTGGCGCTGGGGTTCTCGTCCATCGCCGTGGTCGGGGTGGTGGCTGCCACGTTCATCGCGAACGGCATCGAGAGGATGTTCACCGCCAGCGGTGAGGTGGGCTCCTTCTACGCCGTCATCCCCTGGGTGGCCATGATGCTGCCGTTCATGGCGGTGTCCATCTTGGCGATCGCGATCATGTTCGCGGCGGGTGTTAGGTTCTGGCACGACACCGGGCGAGGCTCTGGAATCGGGCTGCGGACACTCGGTCAGGCCACCCTTGACGTTGCCCTGCTGCGCAACCTGGACGGAGGAGGCCCGGGCTGCGCCTACCCCGGCGAACGCCCAAACCAGCGGCGCCGCGTGTGGCACTCGCTGGTGTTCTATGGCTTCATCTCAGCGTTCGTCTCAACCGTCCTGGCCGCCATCTACCAGGACGTCTTCGGAGTCCTGCCGCCGTACGGCCTCCTCAGCGCGCCCGTGATCTTCGGCACGGCCGGCGGCGTCGCAATGATCATCGGGATCCTGGGACTCCTCCTGGACAAGCGGAGGTCGGACCGGCGCCGCGTCGCCCCGCCCATGAGGAGCATGGACATCGCCTTCATCATCGCGCTGCTGCTCGTCAACGTCACCGGCATCCTTCTCCTCGCGCTGCGGGAAACGGCGGCCATGCCCACGCTGCTTGCCGTCCACCTGGGCTACACGGCAGCCTTGTTCGTCACGCTTCCGTACGGGAAGTTCGCGCACGCCATCTACCGCTACCTGGCGCTCATACGCAATCAGCTTGAACTCGTCGCGGAACGCACGGCCTGACCTGTTGCGCGGTCTCACCCGGTGATCGAGGGGTAGCTGGCGGGGATTCCCCGGTGCGTCTTGCCCCGGGGATCCATTGGGCTGAGGGGATCGCTCGGTGGATTCGCCCCCGAGGATCCAGCGGCCTGAGGGGCTCAGCCCAGTGGGTTTCGCCCCGGGGATCCAACGGCCTGAGGGGCTCAGTGGGTTTCGCCCCGAGGATCCAACGGCCACGCAGAGGGGGTGGAGCCCCCGATCTGGACTCGAAAGTTGCACCGGGCGGGACTGCCCCGCTCGGCGGCAATGAGCGCTTGGCCGATGGATCCGCCCGGCGAGACTCGGCCGGGTCGCGCGGGACTCACCCGGGTCGTGGGGCCGCGTCGCAGGCCGGGTCACGCGCCGGGTGCGGACCCGGGTTGGGGACCGGAGGTGGGGCGCAGGCGGCTACCCGAGTCCCGCCGCAGTCCTGCCGGGGAGGCGCCGCAGGATGGGCGCCGCAGAGTGCCGACAAGGCACGCGGACGGCCGCCGCGATTCGGGGCGGCGGCACGGGCAGCGCGGGCACAAGCGGAGCGGAGGTTCCTCACATGCGTCACCTGCGTCGCATCCTCATCATGGCCGCCGCGGCGGCGCTGCTGGTCGGGTCGCTGCCGGCGGTGGCCAGCGCCCATCGGGCAGATCGGTTCTCGGACAGCCGGCTGGGCATCATGTGCGACATGCTCACCGGGGAGCAGGGCACGGCCATCCTGTTCCTGGAGGTGAGCGCCCAGTTCGGCGGGTCCGCGCTGGTGGGCTACTGGGAGCCGGGCACCAGCCCGGAGATGGATCCGCCGACGCTGATCTCGAACGAGAGCGAGGTCATCGGTACGGTGGAGGGCAGCACCGTGGACGCGGTGATGCAGCTCTACACCTTCTTGGAGCCGGATCCGGAGGACCCGGAGCCTGACTTCTACGGCGAGCCGGCGGGCGAGGCGACCATGTCGGCCACGCTCACGCCCAACGGCGAGATCCAGACCGAGACCCAGCGCAGCCAGGACTCGAACGCCCGCTTCGAGGTGGAGATCACCTCCCAGGAGCTGGCGGTGGCGGGCGACCTGGCGCTGCCGGGCGAGGTCGCGTTCGACCTGTCCGCCTGCCGTGGCGTGCGCGAGTCGTTCGAGGGATTCGCCACCAACCCGGACACCTACATCCAGCGCTCGGAGAGCTTGTCGCTCTCGTGCAGCTGGACCGATGAGGACCGATCCGTCTTCCTGTTCGCCGGGGCCGGTTCGTTCGGCGGGTTCAGCGAGCTGTACGTGATCGATGCGTCCGGCGAGTACGGCGGCTTCAGCGAGGCGTCCCTGACGACCGATGCGTTCAGCGCCGAGTACGAGCTGTTCGCGTTCGGCGGCGGCGACGAGGAGCCGGTGCTGGCGGCGGTCCCCGGCGAGCCGGGCGACTCGGGCGAGGCGGCGGGCGCAGGCTCGGCGGTGGCGACCCTGTCACCCAACGGCGAGAGCGGCCACTTCATCGATCGCCTCGGGAGCGAGATGTTCAAGGC
>JBOGSY010000111.1:0-6753 GCA_050691915.1 Candidatus Limnocylindria bacterium
CGGCGCCGTCAGCGAGCGGCGGCCGAGGCGCGCCGCTGGGCGGCGCGGATGGCCAGCGCCAGCGCGGCCCAGGCCAGCGCTGCGCCAACCCCGACGTACAGGGCGAACGGCATCCCGCTGGGCCAGGCGATGGAGAAGGCGATCAACCCGGCCGCCAGGGCCCCGCCCAGGGTCCAGGTCAGCATCCGGGCGCTCCAGAACCGAACGGTGCCGGGCGACGGCTGGCGGCGGCGAGCGCGCTGCCGCTCGACTCGGCCCCGCGTCCCGGCGGATCCGGGCAGCGCGTACGGGTCCTGGTTCTTGGTCATCCGCTTGTAGGCGCGGCGCTCAGCTCGAGACATCGGTCCCATCGAGTGTAGCGGCGTTCACCCCGCGTCGCGATGCGGCGGACGCCGGCGGCCGGACGAGCCCATGGGGCTGGACGCGTCCTCGACCTTGAGCTGGACCGGATCGGCCCCGAAGACGGCCGTCAGCAGCCAATCCAGGGCCACCCGGACCTTGCGGTTGAAGCCCGGCGTGCGGCTCCAGTAGTAGGCACGCCACATGAACCAGGCCAGCAGCCCGCGCACCCTGATCCCGAACACGATCCCCACCCCGGTGTGGCTGCCGATGGAGGCCAGCTGGCCCAGGGGGCGGTAGCGGAAGGGCTGCATCGTACCGCCGTCGATGCGGGCCAGGATGTTGCGGGCCAGCCGCTTCGCCTCGCGGACCGCGTTCTGGGCGGTGGGGGCGTGCGAGCTGCCGTCCGGATCGTCCACGTTCGGGATCCGGGCGCAGTCGCCGACGGCGAAGACGCCGGGCCGGCTGGTCTCCAGGGTGGCGCGGGTGACCGCCCGGCCGCCGGTGTCGACCTCCACCCCGCTGGCCGCCACCAGCGGGGCCGGGCGCACCCCGCCGCTCCACACCACCGTCCGGGTCGGGATGGTGCGCCGGCTCTCACCGTCCCCGACCACCACGGCGTCCTCGCGCACCTCCCGGATGGGCGTCTCGAGCTCGACGTGGTAGCCGCGCCGCTCCAGCCGGCGCTGGGCATAGGCGCCCATCTCGGCCGGCATCTCCATCAGCAGGCGGTCCCCGCGCTCGACCAGGTAGGTGCTGATCTCCTCCTGGCCGATCTTGGGGTAGTAGCGGCGGCGCAGCCGGCGCACAAAGTCCTCGACCTCGCCGGCCGTCTCGACGCCACTGAAGCCGCCGCCGCCGACCACGAAGGTGAGCTCCGCCCGCTTCTCGGCCGGGTCCTCCTCCAGCTCGGCGCGCTCCAGCATCTCGATCACCCGGTTGCGCAGCCCGAAGGCATCGGCCAGCGTCTTCATGCCGACCGCGTGCTCGTCGATTCCCGGAATCCCGAAGGTGTGGCTGACCCCGCCCAGGGCCAGCACCAGCGTGTCGTAGGTCAGCCGGTGCAGGTCGCCGTCGCCGCCCAGGACGGTCACCGCGGCGGCGCCCAGGTCGATCTCCTCCACCTCGGCGGTGATGCACCAGGTGCTCTGGCGCCGGACCATGCCGCGCAACGGGCTGACCACGTGACGCGGCTCGAGCACGCCGGAGCAGACCTCCGGCAGCAGGGGGGTGAAGAGCATGAAGTTGTCCCGGCTCACCAGCCAGATCTCGACGTCGGCCCGGCGGCCGAGCCGCTTCTCCAGCTCCTGGGCGGTGAGCACCCCGGCGAACCCGCCGCCCAGGATCAGGACGCGGTGCGGCGGGCGGCTGTCCGTGCGGGCCATCAGCCATGATGGTGACACCAAACCACGGCCGGTGGGCGGCCGTCCGGGGCCGGCATCGCCGGCCTCCGCATCGGTCTGTACCATAGGCACCGATGGACCGCCCGATGCACGAGATCTTCGACCAGTTCAAGCAGCAGCTGCCGGACATCGATCCCACCGAGACCCAGGAATGGGTCGACTCGCTGGAGGCCGTGGTCGAGCAGGCGGGACCCGATCGGGCCCGGTTCCTGATCTACAAGCTGCTCAAGCGCGCCCGGCAGCTCCAGGTCGGGCTGCCGCCGCTGGTCCAGACCCGCTACATCAACACCATCTCGCCGGAGCAGGAGCCGCAGTTCCCCGGCGACGAGGCGATGGAGCTGCGCATCCGGCGCATGATCCGCTGGAACGCGCTGGCCATGGTCCTGCGCGCCAACTCGCGGTTCGAGGGGATCGGCGGCCACCTGTCGACATACGCCAGCGCCGCCAGCCTGTACGAGGTCGGCTTCAACCACTTCTTCCGTGGTCCCGACGGGCCCGACGGGGTGGGCGACCAGGTCTACTTCCAGGGCCATGCGGCGCCGGGGATCTATGCCCGCGCCTTCCTCGAGGGACGGCTCAGCCAGGAGCAGCTCGACCACTTCCGGCGTGAGGCGCTGTGGCCCGGCGGCCTGTCTTCGTACCCGCACCCGCGCCTCATGCCGGAGTTCTGGCAGTTCCCGACCGTCAGCATGGGCCTGGGACCCTTGGCCGCCATCTACCAGGCGCGCTTCAACCGCTACCTGGCTGCGCGCGGCATCAAGGACACCTCCGCCAGCCGGGTGTGGGGCTTCCTGGGCGACGGGGAGATGGACGAGCCGGAAGCGCTGGGGGCGCTGGGGCTGGCCGCGCGCGAGGGCCTGGACAACCTCATCTTCGTCGTGAACTGCAACCTGCAGCGCCTGGACGGCCCGGTGCGCGGCAACGGGAAGATCATCCAGGAGCTGGAATCCACCTTCCGGGGCGCCGGCTGGCACGTCATCAAGGTCATCTGGGCGCGCGAGTGGGACGACCTGCTGGCGCGCGACAAGGACGGCGTCCTGCTGACCAAGATGAACGAGACCCTGGACGGGGACTACCAGCGCCTGTCGGTGGCCGACGGCGCCTACATCCGCGAGCATTTCTTCGGCCCGGACCCCCGGCTGGGAGCCCTGGTGGAGCACCTCTCGGACGACGACCTGGCCAAGCTCAGGCGCGGTGGCCACGACTACCGCAAGGTGTACGCCGCCTACGCCGCGGCGGTGGCCCACACCGGCGCCCCGGTCGTCATCCTGGCCAAGACCGTCAAGGGCTGGACGCTGGGCCCCGGGATCGAGGCGCGCAACGTCACCCACCAGGCCAAGAAGCTGACCCAGGACGAGCTGGCCATCTTCCGCGACCGGCTGGAGCTGCCGATCCCCGACGAGCAGCTCAAGGACGCTCCCTACTATCACCCCGGCGCCGACTCGCCGGAGATCCGCTACATGCTCGAGCGGCGCCGGCAGCTGGACGGCTTCGTGCCCCAGCGCCGGGTCAGCCCCCGGCCGCTGCCCAACGCCGCAGAGGCGGCCTATGGCGAGCTCTTCGCGGGCTCGGAGCGGCCGGCATCCACGACCATGGCCTTCAGCCGCCTGGTGCGCAACCTGACCCGCGACGCCGAGATCGGGCGCCGGATCGTGCCGATCATCCCGGACGAGGCCCGAACCTTCGGCATGGACCCGCTGTTCAAGGAGATAGGCATCTACAACCCGCTCGGCCAGCGCTACACGCCGGTCGACAAGGAGCTGCTGCTCTCCTACCTGGAGAAGGCCGACGGCCAGATCCTGGAGGAGGGCATCACCGAGGCCGGGGCGATGGCCGACTTCACCGCGGCCGGGACGTCGTACGCCGTCCACGGCGAGCCGATGATCCCGTTCTACATCTTCTACTCGATGTTCGGCTTCCAGCGCACCGGCGACCAGGCCTGGGCCTTCGGCGACGCGCGCGGTCGCGGCTTCATGATGGGCGCCACGGCCGGGCGCACGACGCTGACCGGCGAGGGACTGCAGCACGACGACGGTCACAGCCACCTGCTCGCCTCGGTGGTCCCCAACGTCCGGGCCTACGACCCAGCCTTCGCCTACGAGCTGGCCGTCATCGTCCGCGACGGGATCCGGCGAATGTACGGTGACGCGCCCGAAGACGTCTTCTATTACGTGACCCTCTACAACGAGAACTGGGCCATGCCGGCCCTGCCCGAAGGGGTGGAGGACGGCATCCTGCGTGGCCTGTACCGCTTCCGGCCCGCGGAGAAGGGCCAGCGGCCCGTGCAGCTGGTCGCGTCCGGCTCCATCCTGCACCAGGCCCTGCGGGCCCAGCTGCTGCTGAGCGAGCGCTACGACGTGGCCGCCGACGTCTGGAGCGCGCCGTCATTCCAGCTCCTGCGCAACGACGCGCTGGCGGCGGAACGCTGGAACCGCCTCCACCCGGACGGCGAGCGGCGAGTGCCGTACGTCACCCAGCAGCTGGCCCCCACCGACGGGCCGGTCGTGGGCGCCACCGACTACCTCAAGGCGCTTCCTCACATGATCGCGCCATGGGTCGGCGACCGGCCCTTCACCGCGCTGGGAACCGATGGCTTCGGTCGCAGCGACACCCGCGAGGCGCTGCGTATCCACTTCGAGGTCAGCCCGGAGCAGATCGCCTACGCGGCGCTCCACGGCCTCTGCCTGTCGGACCGGGGCAGCCGCGACGAGCTGGTCCAGGCGCTGGGTGAGCTGGGCATCGACCCTGAGCGCAGCGACCCGCTGCACGCCTGAGGCGCAGCCGGTCCAGAACGGCCGCTCACAGCTCGACGGAACCGACCCCGAACCTGCCCCCGACCCGCGCATCGCCCAATGGCTCGGCCCCGGTGTCGCCCCGGCCCAGCCACGTCCCGCAGCCTCCGCAGTAGCGGTCCTCGTCGTCGACCAGGTCCTCGCAGCCCGGGCAGCGCGGAGCCATGGGGCCGGCGACTGCGGCCTGCAGGCCGCGCGCGACGGCGCGCGCGGTGATGCCCAGGCGCCGCGCACCGTGGATCGCCGCCGATGCCACTGCCGAAGCCGCTGCCGATGCCGATGCCGCCGAGCTGGCTAGCAAGGGCACCGGCCTGCTCCCCGCGACCGGGATGGTGCGCGGTTCGACGCGCGGCCCGGTCCGCGCGGGGACGCCGTCGGAGCTCGCGCGGCGCTCCAGGTAGCGTTGCCGGGATCCGTCGTAGGCCGCCCGCAGGGCGCGATCGGCCAGCAGCTCCCGGACGGCGTTGACCACCTGCATCTCCTCGTTGGCCCGAGGCGACCCGTTGCGATCGGGGTGGAAATGGCGCGCCAGCCGCCGGCAGGCGGCGGTGACCTGCTCAGCGTCGGCGGTTGGATCGACCTGCAGGAGACGGTAGACGTCGCGCTCGGGCCGGTACGGCAGGAACTGATGCATCGGATCGAAGGCGATGGTAGCGGACGGTGCGTGGACGCGCCACCCTGTGCCGTCACCAGCGACTGGATGTAAGCCCGCCTGCCATTCTGGCAATTGCAACTTCCATTTTCGCAAGTGGACTTGACAACTGTGCTAGCCCGGTCTATAGTGCGGACAGAACTTCGAAATCATCAGGTAGAGTTACCAAATCAGAAGGAGAGACTGCCATGTTGGACTATCGACTGCACTACGCCATCCTGGCCGCCGAGGACCGCGTGCGGCCCACCCGGGACCAGGCCGCATCCCAGAACCGCGGCGTGCGACGCGTCTTCCGCGTCGCCAGCCAGCGGCCGTCCGGCCGGGACGCGGGGCGGCGCTGATGGCGCGCGACGTCATCTCGACCTGCCCGGTCTGCGAGGGGGAGCTGCTCATCAGCCGACTGCATTGCCGCAGCTGCGGCACCGCGCTGGAGGGCGAGTTCGGCGTCGGCCGTTTCGGGCGCCTTAGCCGGGAGCAGCTGAGCCTGCTCGAGAGCTTCCTTCGCGCGCGCGGCAACCTCAAGGAGATGGAGCGCGAGCTCGGGATCTCCTACCCCACCGTCCGCGGCCGCGTCGACGCGCTGGTTCGTGCCCTGGACCTGGCGGACGGCGATGCCGATTTCATCGAGCCTGACGAGGACGACCGGGTCGCGCCGCCTGCCGGCGAGGCCGCGCCCGACCTTGCCGCCGAGCGACGCACCATCCTGGAGCGCCTGGCCCGCAAGGAGATCACCGCCGACGAGGCCGCCACCACCCTGCGTCAGCTGGGCGGGGGTTGAGACCGATGGCGACCTTCGTCCGCACCCAGACCATCGATCACCCGGTCGGCGCCACGGGGCGGCTGGACCTCGAGGTCACCTCGGCCGATGTCCACGTGCGCGCCGTCGAGGGCGGCGACGCGCACGTCCGCGGTACGTTCGAGATCCGCGCGGCCAGCGACGAGGAGGCGGACCGCATCTTCGAGGCCGTGCAGCTGCGGGTCGAGCGCTCTGGCGGGCAGCTTTCCATCTCCGAGCGCGGCGACCACGGCAACGGCCTGGCGTCGGCCCTCGGACGCCTGTTCGGAGGTGGTCGGTTCGATCTCAGCGTCGCCGTCGAGCTGCCGGCCGGCGCCGAGCTGCGCCTGGCCACCGTCAGCGGCGACATCCAGGCCGAGGGGCTCCGCGGCGAGCAGCGCTACAACACCGTGTCCGGGGACCTGTACCTCACCGGGCTGGGCGGGTCGCTGCGGATCAATGCGGTGTCCGGTGACGCGACGCTGCGCGCCGATCGGCCGATCGAGCTGCGCGCCGAGGCGGTTTCCGGCGACCTGAGCGTGGCAGCTCCGCTGCTGCGCGCCCTGCGCGCCACCACGGTGAGCGGCGACATCGAGCTCGAAGGGGAGCTGGCATCGGGCGGCGAGTTTCGCGCGGAAACGGTCAGCGGCGACCTGTCCGTGGGGCTGCTGGGCAGCGCCACCTTCCACGTGCGCGGCGTGTCGACCGACGTGAGCAGCGACATCGACCATCGGCTCGAAGGGCGGCTGGACCGCCGGCGCGTCATCATCGGCAGCGGCGGCCCGGACTTCC
>JBOGSY010000112.1:0-6725 GCA_050691915.1 Candidatus Limnocylindria bacterium
CCGGTCGAAGCTGGACGTGCAGGCGTTCATCGAGGAGCTGCGGGATACCCACGACGCCACGATCGTGCTCACCACCCACGACCTGGCGGAGGCGGAGCGGCTCTGCGACCGGATCGCGCTGATCAACGACGGGCGGATCGTGGCCGAGGACACCCCCGTCGCGCTGAAGGCCATGGTGGCCGAGCGCTACGACCGCGAGCCGACCATGGAGAGCGTGTTCATGCAGTTCACGGGCCGCTCCCTGGACGACGACATCAACGACGACGACAACGAAGACGAGTGAAGGATGAGAGAGGAGGTGAGAACCGTGTGGATCCATCCGACCCCTGAGGACGTGACCGCCTTCCATGAGGCTCGCGTGGCGCAGCTGCGCCGCGAGATCCATGGTGGCGGGCCGGCGTCCAGCCGCCGCACCGTGCGGCGCTGGGTCGGTCGTCAGCTCGTGCGCGTGGGCGCGCGCCTGGCGGCGGACCCGTCTCTGCGGCCGGCTCGGTCCCTCTAAGGGGACCGGGTCGGCTCAACCCAGACAGCGACAGGAGCACCGACCAAATGGCCATGATGACCCGCGAGCTGAAGGCGTCGTTCGCCTTCGTCGAGCGGAACTTCAACCTCACCAAGCGATACTGGGGCTGGGAGATCGCCTGGCTCGTCTACTCGGTGGCGGGCGCGCTGGCGGTGAGCCTCATCGGCCGCAGCCAGGGTGACGACCGGCTGCTGCTGACCCTGGTCATCGGTGCCATCTTCTGGAGCTACCTGTCGATCGTCTTCGAGTTCATTGCCGAGGCGGTTCAGTGGGAGCGCTGGGAAGGCACCCTGGAGTACACGTTCATGGCGCCCGTGCGGCGCTTTGCGCAGCTGCTGGGGGCCGCGCTGTACGCGGTCATCTTCGGGCTGGTGCACACCGTGTTCGTGCTGGTGGTGCTGGTGCTCTTCTTCGAGCTGGACCTTTCGGGCGCGAACTTCGCCACCGCGGCGGCGTTCACGCTGCTCGGCACGGTGAGCTTCGCCGGCATCGGGATCGCGGCGTCGATCCTGCCGCTGATGTACGTGGAGCGCGGGGCGCAGATGGTATTCGTCATCCAGTCCGTGCTGCTGCTGGTCAGCGGCGTGTACTACGACGTCGCCATCCTGCCCGACTGGATGCAGGTCATCAGCGCGGTGTCGCCGGCGACCTACGTCCTGGACGGCGTGCGCGCCGGCCTGATCGAGGGCGTGGGCTTCGGAGCCCTGCTCCACGACGTGTGGCCGCTGCTGCTGATGGGCGTGATCCTCATCCCGGCCGGGATGTGGGCCTTCGGCCGGGCGGAGCGCTACGCCAAGCGGACCGGAAAGCTGAAGCGAGTGGGTTGAGCCACGCACGAGACGGGTCCGGGCGGATCCACACGGAGACCACTGCCATGAGCACTGACATCACGAATGAACCGATGGCCCCCACGGGGGCCCGCCTGCCCGCCGGCCTTCGCCTGCGCACGTTCGCGGGCGAGGACGACCTGCGCGCCTTCCTGGCGATCTTCACCGCCGCCAACGTCGCCGACAAGGTGGAGGAGCGCACCAGCTACGAGGGCCTGCGTAACTGGGTCGGCCATCCCGGCGCCCACTTCGACGCGTCGCGCGACGTGGTGGTGGCCGAGGTGGAGGGCCGGCCGATCGCCTACGGCTGGGTCCACTGGGTCGATAACACCGACGGGACGCGCTCGTACTCGACCCGCGGCCACGTCCACCCGGACTGGCGGCGACGCGGGGTGGGGACCGCCATCCTGCACCACAACCAGGCGCACCTGCGCGCCATCGCCGGGGGCCACGACTTCGCCGGGGAGCGGGTGCTGGAGGCGTTCGGCCCGGAGCGGCGGCCCGGGGCGGTCGCCCTGCTGGAGCGCAACGGCTACCGGCCGGTGCGCTGGTTCTTCGACATGCTGCGCCCAACCCTGGACTCGGTGGCGGTCCCGCCGCTCCCCGAGGGCCTGGAGATCCGCCCGGTCGCCGGCCGCGAGCAGCTGCGCCGGCTGTTCGACGCCGACGTGGAGGCGTTCGCCGACCACTGGGGCGGCTTCGACGCCTCCGACGCCTCGTTCGAGCAATGGCTGGCGGATCCGGACCTGGATCCGACCCTGCTGCTGGTGGCATGGGACGCAGACGAGATCGCGGGTGCGGTGGAGAACGCGATCAACGAGCACGAGAACCGCGAGCTTAACCGTCGTCGTGGGCTGCTGGACAGCGTCTTCGTCCGGCGCCCATGGCGCGGCCGCGGGCTGGCCGCGGCGCTGGTGGCCCGCTCGCTGGTGCTTCTCCGCGATCGCGGGATGAGCAGCGCCTGGCTGGGGGTCGATGCCGACAACCCGACCGGCGCCCTGCGGCTGTACGAGAAGGCCGGCTTCGTGGTCGACCAGCGCGGCGCGGCCTATCGCAAGCCGCTGGAGATGGACCATTGAGCGCCACCATCGGTCCGGCCGACGCCATCCGCCCCGCCATCGAGGGCCTGACGCTGCGCCCGAGCCGGGTCGACGATGCCGCTGTCCTGAGCGACCTGTTCAATGCGGACAACGCGGCGGACGGTCTCCACTGGCGCAGCACGGCGGCGGAGCTGGCGAACTGGCTGTCGCACGCCAGCGAGCATTTCGACCCGGGCCGCGACCTGCTCGTCCTGGAGCACCAGGGACGGGTCATCGCCAGCAGCGACGTGGAGTGGATCGACACCACCGACGGGCTGCGCGAGTACCGCACCGGCTGCTCGGTCCACCCCGACTGGCGGCGACGCGGGATCGGGCGCTGGCTGCTGCGCCACAACGAGGCGCGGGCGGCCGACCACGCCCGCCGGCACCCCACCGACCGCCCCCGGGTGCTGGGCTGCTGGAGCGGGGACTCGGCGGTCGGCCGGCGCGAGCTCTTCATCCAGGAGGGCTACGCGCCGGCGCGCTACTTCTTCGACATGGTGCGGCCGTCGCTCGACGGCGCCGCGCCGCTGCCGCTGCCGGAAGGGCTGGAGCTCCGCCCAGTGACCGCCGACCAGCTGCGCCGGCTGTGGGACGCGGACGTGGAGGCCTTCGCCGACCACTGGGGCGGCTTCGACGGATCGGAGCCACGCTTCCGGGAGTGGCAGAGCGATCCCAAGTTCGATCCCTCCCTGTTCGTGGTGGCCTGGGACGGCGACGAGATCGCCGGCGGGGTCCTCAACGAGATCAACGACGCCGAGAACCTCGCCTTCGACCGGAAGCGGGGCTGGCTGGCCAGCGTCTTCGTCCGTCGCCCGTGGCGTCGCCGCGGCCTGGCGCGGGCGGTCGTCATGCAGTCCCTGGTCGTCTTCCGCGAGCGTGGCCTGACCAGCGCCGGGCTGGGCGTGGACGCCGACAACCCGCATGCCGCCCTCCGCCTCTACGAGCAGACCGGCTTTCAGGTGGACATGCGGTCTGCCGCCTACCGCAAGCCACTGGCACTCGACTAGCCTCGGCCCGCCCGCGCGCTCAACGTGCTGCTTGACAGTAGCACGTAAGGGGTGGATACTCGCTATGTCGGAATAGCAAGTTACGGGCGGCCCGCCCGCCGCCCCGTGGAAAGGAACGAGCGATGTCCACCCCACTGCGTTCCACCGGTCGCCTGGCCGGGGTGGGACTGACCGCTGCCATCGTCGAGCTGACGGTCACCACGGCCTACATCCACCTCAGCCTGGGCGGCCTCCTGTTCACGTTGAACGCCGCCGGCTACCTGGTCCTGGCGCTGGCCGTCGCGATCGGCGCCGCCAGCCCCCACCCGTTGATCGGTCGCTTCAGCTGGCTGCCCCGCCTGGGGCTGGCGGGCTACACCCTGGCCACCATCGGCGGTTACCTGGTGATGGGCCCGTTCTTCGCGCTCGGCTGGGTCGCCAAGGCGATCGAGGTGGCGATCCTCACGCTCCTGGCGGCCGACGTGATCCGGGTCTACGGCTCGCCGGCCGGCCTGGTGCGAGCCGCGCTGGCCTCGCTGCCAGGCTTCGGAGCTCGCGGCCTGCGCCGGGCGTAGGGGCAGGTCGCCGGACCGGGCTAGGCGGAGACCCGATCGCGGACCTCGTGGTAGTAGTCCACGATCCGCTCCGTCACCCGGTCCCAGCTGTACTCCGGCGCGCGGCCTCGGCCGGCCTCGCTCATGCGATGGCGCAGCTCCTCGTCGTTGGCGAGGGTGTACAGGGCGGCGGCCAGGGCGCGGTGGTTGCGCGGCTCCACGAGCAGGCCCTGCACGCCGCGCTGCACGACGTTCTTGTAGCCGTGGATGTCGGAGGCCACGATCGGGACGCCGGCGGCCATCGCCTCCAGCAGCACGATGCCGAAGCTCTCCTGGCCGGTGGCCGGCGCGCAGAAGATGTCGGCGCTGGCGAAGTAGCGGGCCTTGTCGTCGTCGCTGACCCGGCCCAGGAACTCCACGTCGCGGATCTGGCGCAGGCCCACGTAGCGGCGGTGCTCGCGCGCCTTGGGGCCGGTGCCGACCACCAGCAGCCGGGCATCCACGCGGCGCTTGCGCAGCCGATGGTAGGCCTTGAGCAGGTGGATCAGGCCCTTGCGCTCCTCGAAGCGGCCGACGAACAGGATGTTCATCGTCCCGTCGCGCAGGTGGTCGAAGGGCTCGGCATCGGCGTATCGGTTCACGTCGACGCCGTTGGGGATGATCCGGTAGTCGCCCGGGAAGTAGCGGTTGATGAAGTGGCGCGCGGCGCCGCTGACCGCGATGCGGCCGTGGAGCCGATCCGCCAGGCGGGTGGCGACGCGCTTGCCGAACCAGTAGGAGGGGCTGAAGCCGCCGAAGGCGTGGAAGGTGGCCAGGTTGACGGTGTCCGACTGGTCGAGCACGGTGGGGGACAGGAAGGGCACGAACGGCTCGTGGAAATGCAGCACGTCGAAGCGGTGCTCCGCCAGCAACTCGCGGGCGCGCCGCTTGAACCGCCAGCTCAGCGTCACGCGGCCCATGGAGCCGTTGGCCGGGAACGCGTAGCCGGTGCCCAGCCGGATGATGTGGCCCTCGCTCTCGCGCTCCTTGCCGTAGCGGCTGGTGATGATCCACACGTCGTGACCCAGCCGGCGCATGGCCTCGTAGGTATAGCGCACGTGCTCGTTGACGCCGCCGGGGTGCGGATAGCCGTAGGGGCTGACGATCCCCACCTTCAGCGGGGGCCGCCCGGCCTCCGGCGGGACCGATGCAACGGCCGGCGCGGCGGGCTCGACCTGTGTCATCGCCACTCTCCTGTGGGACGCAGAGTATGCCGCAGGTGGCGCCCCTTGGCGACAAGCTGGCGCCCGTAGACCGCCACGTTGTGCCAGTGGCTCCAATGCCGGCCGTCGGCCTCGGTGGACCGGTCGCGGACCGCGGCGCGATAGTGCTCGGCGCTCCAGCCCGGGAACCAGGTCCAGGCCGTGCCGATCCCCTCCGGCACATGCGCGTCCGAGTTGCCCACGGCCGGCAGGTGCAGCACCTTCTCGTTGAGGTGGTGACGGGCCAGGCTGCGGGAGCGGCCGGCGGCCGAGGGGTTGAGGATCTCGATCGCGTCCAGACGGTGACGCGGGTCAGGGTCGTGATGGAGCTCCAGCAGCGTCCGCCGCCCCAGGCTGGGGGTGAGCGGCGCCATGGGGTGGGCGGCGATGGCGATCCCACCCTGGTCGTGGATCCGCTCCAGGGTCTCGGCGATGGGACGCAGGGCCGGGATCCGCTCCTCGAGGAATAGCGCCAGCAGGTGGCCGCGGCGGGTGGTGATCTCCTCGCCCACCACCACCTCGAACGAGTAGCCGCCGGCCGCCACCATCTCGCGCGCCCGGAGCGCCCCGTCGATCCGCTCGTGGTCGGTGATGGCCACCAGGTCCAGGTCGGTCCGGATCTCCACGTGGTCGAGCATGGCCTGCACCCCGGCCGTGCCATCGGAGTACAGGGTGTGCAGGTGCATGTCCGCCTTGCCCCGCTCGGCGGTGCCGCGCGAGGTCACCGGCGCTGGTCCGACCAGAAGGGCTGGAAGGCGCCCCACCACTGCTCCGGCGCCTCGCCGATGATGGCCTCGAAGCGCGCGGCCAGTGCCGCGGTCATGGCGACCACGTCCGCCCGCAGGTCGCCGCTGCGGGCGACCTCCACCGCCCAGGCCCGCCCGTGGAAGCGCTCCCGGCCCGTGCGCAGCACGCTGGCCACAAGCAGCGGCCGGCCGGTGCGCAGCGCCAGGGTGGCGGGGCCGGCGGGCAGGGTGGTGGCGTGGCCGAAGATGGTCACCGGCAGCCCATCACCGGCCAGGTCGCGGTCCGCGGCCAGGGCCACGATCTGGCCCTGGCGCAGGGCGGCCAGCATCGGCCGCATGACGCGCGAGAGGGGGACCAGCCGGATCCCGCGGCCGCCCACGATCCGTCGCTTGAGCAGGAACTCGTACAGGGCGGCCGGCCTGGTCTCCTCGACCGGGGCGATCCCGCGCAGGCCGCGGACCTCCATGAACGAGCCGAACGGCTCGAAGTTGCCCAGGTGCGCCACGGCCACCACCACCCCGGAGCGGAAGATCGGCTCCAGGTCGTCCCATCCCTCGGCTCGCACCATCGCCTCCAGCTGCGCCGGGCGGTAGTGGGGCGCGCGCAGGACCTCCAGCCAGTAGCGGGCGTGCTCCACGAACGAGGCCTGGACCATCGCCCGGAAGGGCGCGCCGGCGGTGGGGCGGCCGGTGGCGGCGCAGACGCGGGCGAGGTTGGCGGCCACGATGCGCCGCCGGTCCGGGGCCAGGCGATGCCACGCCCGCC
>JBOGSY010000113.1:0-6654 GCA_050691915.1 Candidatus Limnocylindria bacterium
CGCTGGGCGTTCTCCGACGACACCGCCCGGATCAACGAGTTCTTCGCCTAGGGATCGTCGCGGGAGTGCGCCTCAGCAGGGGTAGTCTGCGTCGAAGCCGTTGGCGAAGTACTGGCTCAGGGCGACGCCGCCGCCGGTGAAGCCGTCGCCGCGACACAGGCGCGTGGCCTGGCGCAGGACGGAGGCCCCGGCCACCCAGGTGGGGTGGTCGGCGAACGCATCGGTCCCGCCGGTGATCTCATCCCACATGAACGGTGCGGAGTAGAAGCCCACCGATGCCGCCCCCACCGACTCCAGGTAGTCGGCGGCTCCCTGGAGGGCGGCCACGTTGAGGGAGGCATCGGTCCGCCAGGAGTTGGCCGTCTCGACGTCGAGCCACCACTGGTTGGCGACCGGCGTGCGGGTGGCGTCCGGGTCCGCCCAGCCCAGCGAGATGTAGGCGTCGACCGCCGTCCGGTAGGAGTCGGAGGCGGCGTTCCAGCCGTAGTCGTAGGCGCAGTCGTGGGTGTCGGGGTCGGAGGCCTCGCAGGTCCGCGGCGCCGTCTGGCCCACCGGCCAGTAGGAGCTCAGCTCCGGGCCCGGGTTGCCGGTGTTGGCGTACAGCTGGGCGTCACGCCCGGCCCAGGCCAGCTGGCTCGGCTCCTCGCCGGCACCCAGGCACGGGTTGGGGCGGTACACCCGGCCGCCGTTGACGCCCACGATCCCGAACGCCACGTTGGGGGGGAACGCCCCGCCGCACTGCGGGTAGGAGATGTCGTAGCCGATCGGGTCCCTGGGCGGGGGCTTGCCACGGCCGGCCGGATCCGCCACCTCCAGGCCGCGCGCCGCCACGCTGCCGGCCGATGCGGCGAGCAGGATGGCGACCAGGACCGGGACGGCCAGCAGCCGACGGCCTATCCGCGGGGAGGAGATTGGGGGCATGGGGTCTCGGGGCATCGGGGTCTCGGGACTGCGGTCTCGACAAGGGTAGGCCCAGGCGGCCTCTGCCGCAAGCGCCCAACCCGGCGCCGAATCATGACACCCGCTGGCAGGAATGGGCGTAGGATTGGGCCGATGCGTGCGTCGCGCCTGGTCACCCTGCTCCTGCTGCTCCAGACCCGCGGCCAGCTGACGGCCGCCGAGCTGGCGCGCCAGCTGGAGGTGTCGGAGCGGACCGTGCACCGCGACGTGGACGCCCTGGCCCAGGCGGGCGTCCCGATCTACGCCGAGCGCGGTCCGCACGGCGGCGTCCGCCTGGTGGAGGGCTACCGCACCCGGCTCACCGGCCTGACCGCGGACGAGGCGGAGGCGCTCTTCCTGTCCGGGCTCTCCGGTCCGGCGGCCGAGCTGGGGCTGGGCACGGTCATGACCGCCGCCCAGCTCAAGGTCCTCACGGCGCTGCCGGCGGAGCTGCGGACGCGGGCCTCGCGCCTGGTGGAGCGCTTCTACCTGGATGCCGCCGGCTGGTTCCAGCCGGGCGAGGAGGTGCCCAGCCTGGCATCCGTGGCGGAGAGCGTGTGGCAGAGCCGGCGCCTGCGGTTCGACTACGACCGCGGCGACCAGCTGGTCGAGCGCGAGGTCGAGCCCCTTGGCCTGGTGCTGAAGGGCGGGACCTGGTACCTGGTCGCCCGCTCGCAGGGCGAGCTCAAGACGTATCGCATCTCGCGCATGCTGGAGGTGGAGCTCGGCGAGGAGCGATTCGAGCGGCCCGCCGGCTTCGACCTGGCGTCGTACTGGCGCGACTCGATCTCCACCTTCGAGCGCGATGCACCACGCTCCGAGGTCCTGATTCGCATCCGGCCGGAACGCCGCGGCGAGCTCTCCTACTTCCTGGGCGACGACGCGCTCCAGGGCGCGCAGCGGCTCGACGAGCCGGACCCGGACGGCTGGACCCGGCTGCGGCTGCGGGTCCGCTGGCCGGAGGAGGCGGCCGGTCGCCTGCTGGGCTTCGGCCGCGACCTGGAGGTCCTGGACCCGCCGGACGTCCGTGACCGGATCGTGGCGCTGGCCCGCGGCGCCCTGGATCGGTACGCCGCGGGCGGCTGAGGCTTACCGGCCGCGCCGGCCGGTGTCCGGCTGCTCCGACGGACGGCCGCGGAGGTGCCAGCGGATGGCCGAGCGGCGGCCGCCCAGCAGGCGGTGGATGCGGATCCGGGCCTGAATCTCGCGCTCGCGCTCGTCGGCGATCAGGCGAAGGGTGTCGTAGGGAAGCATTGGTCTGGCGGCTCCTTGGCTGTCGCTATCGGCTCTGCCGATAGACTAGCGGGGATACCTGCCAGCACCTGTCATGATTGGAGAGGAGTCGTCGGAACGCAGACGCGCCGGACGGGCCCGGGCCCGCTGGACGAGCGCCGTACACTCCGTCGCATGTCCCGCGACTGCTGCACGCCCGACTACGACGCCTTCTTCAACGACGACGAAGCGCGTCGCGACCTGCTGGAGTATCGCGCCAAGGGACCCGACGGGACGACCCGCCGGCTGCGCGACGCGCTGGTGGCGGAGGGCGTGCAGGGCGCCACCCTGCTCGACGTGGGCGGAGGCGTGGGCGCGATGCAGCTGGAGCTGCTGGCGGCGGGCGTCGCCAGCGCGGTGGACGTCGACGCATCGGCCCCCTACCTCCAGGTTGCGGAGGCGGAGGCCCGCGACCGCGGGCTGGCGGACCGCGTCACCTACCTCCACGGCGACTTCGTGCAGATGGCCGACCAGGTCGCCGCGGCGGACGTCGTGACCCTGCACCGGGTGATCTGCTGCTACGCCGATGTCGACGGCCTGGTCAGTCGCTCGGCCGAGCGCGCGCGGCGCCTGTACGGGCTGGTCTACCCGGTGGACCGATGGTGGACCCGCCTCGCCTTCCGGCTCGGCAACCTGTTCTGTCGCATCGCCCGCAAGGGCTTCCAGGTCCGCGTCCACCCCACGGCCGTGGTCGACCGGCTGCTGCGCGACGCCGGCCTTGAGCCCGTGAGCACGCACGCCGGCTGGGTGTGGCAGACGGCCCTCTACCGCAGGCCGGATCAGTCGCCCGAGCGCGGGGGCGGCGGCTCGTACTCCACGGTCCCGACGGGCTGATCGTCCAGGGCATAGTCCTCCCACTCCGCGCGGGGGCGGCCCGGCAGGGCAGCCGCGGTGGGCGTCCGGCCCGGCGCGTCAGCCGGCAACTCCGTCTGGACCGATGCGGCCGCCGCCTCCGGCGGCAGGCCGGCCAGCCGTACCTCGGTCGCCTGCCGGCGGCGGTCGCGCAGGATCGCCAGCATGGCGAGCATCACCAGCAGGGCGGTGCCCACCAGGCCGCCGGCAACGATGGTCCAAATCTCATCCTGGGGGTCGAGGCGCCCCCCCGCGGGACCGGCGACGGGCGTCCGGGTTGGGCGCGGCGTGACGATCACCCCGCCGATGAACCCGCTGGTCTGGGGCGACGCGGCGAAGCTGGCCGCGGGCGACCCCGGCCCGGGACCCTGGCTGACGAGCACGGGCGTGGGGGCGATGGGTGGGTTGGTGGGCGCCGGCGGCCGTGGCGGGGACGATGGAGCGGACGTTGGTGCCGACGTCGGGGCCGGAGTCGGGACCGCCGTCGGCTGCGTGGTCGGGCCTGGCGTGGGCGACGCCTGGGTCACGGTCAGGGGCGGACCCTGCAGGGTGACGCTCGGCTTGCCCTTTTCGGCCGTGGCCTGGAAGGTCACGCTCCAGGAGCCGGCCGGAAGTGTCGCGCTGCCCCGATAGGTCCCGTTCGAGGCCGTCCCGGGCGGTTGCAGCGCCATCGTCACCACGGTGTTGCCGGCCACCGCCCGGACGCTGGTCGCCGGGCTACCGGAGTAGCGAACCGAGAAGACGAAGACGGTCGCCGTGGTCCCCTTGGTCGGTGTGACGCTACCCTGGCTCAGCTCGTTCGGGGCCGCCGCCACCGGCGTGACGGTGGCGAGCAGCAGGAGCACGCCGGCGAGGGGTGCCACGGCACGCCGCCAGGCTCCATCCAGGTTCCTCATCGGCGCGCAGCATACGACCGATCGCCGTCGCGGCCTAGATGTGGCGACCGCCAGGGACACACCTAGATGGCATGCGCGTACCCCCTGGGCGTCCGCCGGCGCGGCGTGACCAGCCATTCCACATCGCGGCCCTCGAGCACGGCCGGCCAGTCGACCAGGGCGGCCAGCCGCTCCCCGATGTCGCGCAGCGCAGGCAGCTCCCGCGCGTTGTCCAGCGAGAAGTCCCGCGGCAGCTTGACGTCCAGCCGGTAGAACGTCGCGTCCGGGAAGTGGCGGTCCACCAGCTCGGTCTGCTGCTCGCCAGGCGAGCGCAGCAGCTCGGCCAGGATCCAGCCCAGCCAGCTGTAGAGCCAGGTCGGGCGCTTCCGCTCCAGGAACTGCCCGGTCCCCAGCGAGATCACGATCGCGTCCGCCGGGTCGTAGCCATCGGTGAAGCCGAAGGCCTCCACGCAGGCCTGGTAGACCGGGTTGCCCGCCACGCCGGTGCCGCCGTCGACCATTGGTCCGCGGGCCTCCAGGTCCTTCACCGGCCACGGGGCGAAGAAGGTCGGCGCCGCGGCGGATGCCGTGAGGCAGTGCGCCAGCGACAGCCCGCCGGTCCGGCACGAGTTGCGGCCCGGCTGGTCCTTGACGAAGTACCACTGGTGGCCATCGGTCAGCCCCTTGGCGGTCACCAGGATGTCGCACGGCGCGTCGTTGAGCGTCCAGTCGGCCGCACCCTGGTCGGCCAGCTCGGCGCGGATGAGCCGATGCAGCCGACGGGTGTCGTACATGTGGCCGAGCAAGATCCGACGCAGGGTTGAAATGGCGAGCACCTTGCGGAAGAGGGGCGGCGCGCGATCGACGTACAGCTCCACGATCCGCTGGGCGGGCACGCCCGCCGCCACCGCCGCCGCGATCAGCGCCCCGGTCGACGTGCCGGCCACGAAGTCGAAGTGGTCGCGCACGCGCCCTCCGACGCTGGCCTCCAGGGCGGCGAGCGCGACCGCCGGGATCACGCCGCGGACGCCCCCGCCGTCGATCGCCAGGATCCGCTTCGGCACCCTCACCCCCTCCCGGGCCTACTTCTTCTCGGGGTCAAGCTCCAGCGCGGCCGAGTTGATGCAGTAGCGCAGGCCGGTGGGGTCCGGTCCGTCATCGAAGATGTGGCCCAGGTGGCCGCCGCAGGCGGAGCAGTGGACCTCGGTGCGGGTCATGAAGAAGGCCCGATCGGTCTCGGTGTCGACCGCGGACGGATCGGCCGGTGCGTAGAACGACGGCCAGCCGGAGCCGGACTCGAACTTGGTGTCCGAGCGGAAGAGCTCGTTGCCGCAGCCTGCGCATCGGTACACACCGGGGGTGTGCTCGTCCCAGTAGGCGCCGGTGAAGGCGCGCTCGGTGCCCTTCTCGCGGAGGACGCGGTACTGCTCGGGGGTCAGCGAGGCGCGCCAATCGGCCTCGCTCTTGGAGATCCGGGTTGTCATGGCGACAGGATACGACGGAAGCATGAAGGACCGATGAAGCCGCCCCGGGTGCGATACTTTCGGCCGCTGCCACGTCCAGAGGGGATGGAACCCATGCGCCGAGCCGCCACCACCATCATCGCGGCGCTGCTCACCGCCGGCTGCGCCATCATCCAGCCGGCCGGCACCCCCACGCCCGGCGCGGATGCGAGCGTGGAGGCCACGCCATCGGTCCCGGTCGAGACCCCGTTGCCCAGCGCCGAGCCATCCGTGGAGGCGACCCCCGGCCTGGCCGACGTCCCGGCCTTCGCCCCCGGGTCACGGGCGGCGACCAACGTACCTGGCCTCAACGTGCGCTCCCGGGCCGGCACCGAGCAGCGGAGGATCACCACGCTGGGGGTGGACGCCAACCTGCTGATCGGGCTGGGGCCGGTGATGGTGGATGGGCTGGGCTGGTACCTGGTCCGCGACGCCGATGACGACGACCCCGCCTTCGGCGAGGGCTGGGTCGCCGCCGGCTTCGAGCCGGACCCGTTCCTGATCCCAGCCGCGTTCGACATCGCCTTCAACCCGTACCTGGCCGGCTTCGCGCACGACGCCTCCGGCGAGTTCGGGCCGGTGATCCTGCCGGGGAGGGATGTCTCCATCCGCTGGATCGCGTCGCCGCTCTCCGAGCGCGGGTGCTCCTTCGCCGTCGACCTGCGGCCAGGTGCCGGGGAGCCGGTGCCGGCCATCCGCGCCACGCTGGGCAGCGCCCCCGCTCCCGGGGAGCTGTTCAGCCAGTTCTTCGCCTCGCACCCAGAGCTCACCGGCGACCTGTTCGTGACCGTCACCTCGGAGTGCTCGTGGGCGCTCACCTTCGTCCTGGCTTCCCCACACGCCACGCCATCGCCCGCTCCCGGCGGCTGACCGGCTCTCCGGTTCCCGGCTGGCTCGCCCTCCGGCCCGGCCTCCCCCTGCCCGATACGCCCCACGAGTCCAACGGCCACCCGGCGCCCGAATCGGGGGCCGAAATCTCGTGCGGCGTAACCTCGCCGCAGCGGATCGCCTGGCTGAGCCCTCAGCGTGGCCGATGGATCCCCGGGGCGAAACTTCCCACGCGCGGGCTCCGGCCTCCCCGCGCCCGATACGCCCCGCACGGGCTCCGGCGCGAGCCTCTTCCCCGCGCCCGATACGCCCCACGAGTCCAACGGCCACCCGGCGCCCGAATCGGTGCCCGGATTCTCGTCCGGCGTAACCTCGCCGCTCCGGAT
>JBOGSY010000114.1:0-6630 GCA_050691915.1 Candidatus Limnocylindria bacterium
GGTGAGCGCCGTGCAGGCGGACCTGGTGGTGGCCGGGCGCGTGGTGCTGGCCGCGTTGCCAGGTCGCCTGGAGACGGCCGAGGCGATCGGCATCGCTGCCGGTCGCGTTGTGAGCGCGGGCACCCGGCGCGAGATCGTGGAGGCGGCCGCGCCGCGCGCCCGGATGGTCGACGCCGGAGGGGCCGCCGTGGTCCCCGGGCTGCACGACTTCCACCTCCACCTCGTCGGCATGGCCAGGGCGCGCCGCGAGCTGCGGCTGGACGAGATCCACGATCCCGAGCTGCTCCTCAGCGCGTTCGCCGACGCCGCCGCACTGCTGCGCCAGGCGGGCTGGCTGCGCGGCCGTGGCTGGCACGACGTGTCTCTGGCCGGAGTCCCCGCGCACGCCTTGGCCGCCGCGGCCCGGGGCCGCCCGGTGCTGGTGTACAGCCACGACGGCCATTCGGCGTGGGCCTCGCCGGAGGCCCTGCGCCTGGCCGGCATCGGCGCCGCGACCGCCGACCCCCCGGGCGGACGCGTGGAGCGCGACGGGTCCGGCGCACCCAGTGGCGTCCTCCGCGAGCGCGCCACCGACCTGGTGGAGGCGGTGGCCGGACGCCTGGGCGGCCCGGACCTGGATGAGGCGCTGGACGAGACGGTGACCGAGCTACTGGCCCTGGGGATCACCGCTGCCACAGATGCCGGCGACTCCGGCGCCGCCAATGGCGACGGGGCGTACGCCGACCTGGGCGACCGGGCCTCGCGGCTGCTGGCGGCCGCGAACCGCCTGGACGGGCGCCTGCGGCTGACGGTCAACCTGCCGGCCGAGGCCGTTGGAGCCGCCGCCGCGCATGGCCTGCGCACCGGCTCCGCGATCCCGGGGACCGCAACGCTGCGCGCCGGGTGGGTCAAGGCCTTCGTCGACGGGGCGCTGGGGTCGCGGACGGCGGCCCTCTTCGCGCCCTACTCCTGCGGGGACGCGGCCGCCGCCGGCCTGGCGCGCATGACGGTCACCCAGCTGGATGAGCTGCTGGCCGAAGCCGCGAGGCATGGGCTGTCGGTGGCCGTGCATGCCATCGGCGACCGCGGCGCCGCCCTGGTCCTGGATGCGCTCGAGCGCACCGCGACCCGCGCCGCGGAAACGGGTGCCGGCACCATCCCGCACCGCATCGAGCATCTCCAGCTGCTGCGGCCGGCCGATCGCCGGCGCCTCGCCAGGCTGGGCGTGACCGCCAGCGTCCAGCCGGTGCACTGCGCCTCGGACCGGGGGCTGGTGGAGGGCTGCTGGGCCGGACGCGCCGGGCTGGCTTACCCATGGCGCTCACTGGCACGGGCCGGCGTGCGGCTCGCGTTCGGCTCGGACGCTCCCATCGAGTCGCCCAACCCCTGGCTCGGCATCTTTGCCGCGGTCCATCGGCGGTTCCCGGGGGACGGGACCGAGGACTGGCACCCCGAGCAGGCCCTGGAGCCGGTCGCGGCGCTCGCCGCCTACACCAGCGGCCCAGCCGCCGCCGCCGTCCTCCCGGACCACGGACACCTGCGCCCGGGGGCGACCGCTGACCTGGCCGTCCTGAACGTGGGCCTTGAGACCCTGCTGCAGGCGGACGAGGCCCTGGCCGGGGTCCGATCGGACCTGACCATGGTCGCCGGTCGCGAGGTGCATCGGACCTGACCGACCGACCGATAGTCGTTGCGCCGGAGCACGGACCGGCGTACGATGCCCGCCAACCGAGCAACCACGCAGGGCGTGGACGGAGGCGTTGATGACAGAGTCACCCGACGGGCGCCGGGCATTTGAGATCCCGGAGGACTCGCAACGGCCGGTTGGTCCCGGGCCGGCGGAAACCTCCTTCGACCCTGCCCACCTCGACTTCGGCCACTACGCCGGCCAGACCATCGAGGAGCTGGCGAGCAGCGACCCCGACTACCTGCGCTGGCTGGAACGCCACCCATCCGGAGTCCGCTACCGGGCGGAAATACACCGGGTGCTCGGGGTGGTGCCCCGTTCGACCGACTGGGAGCGCTGAGCGTCGATCGGTTCGCCACTGGATGGTGACCCGTCGTCCCTGCCCGGCCTCCCCGTGGCCGATACGCCCCACGAGTCCAACGGCCACCCGGCGCCCGAATCGGGGGGCTGATTCTCGCCTGGCGTAACCTCGCCGCTCCGGATCGCCCCGGTGAGCCCTCAGGTTGGCCGATGGATCCCTGGGGCGAAACCTCGCTCGCACGGTGCCCGGGCTCCCCTGGCCGATACGCCCCACGAGTCCAACGGCCACCCGCCGCCCGAATCGGGGGGCTGTTTCTCGCCTGGCGTAACCTCGCCGCTCCGGATCGCCCCGGTGAGCCCTCAGGTTGGCCGATGGATCCCTGGGGCGAAACCTCCCCGCGCGCCGCACCGCCGCACCGCGGCCACGGCTCGGGGCTGAATCCGTGAGCCCGCAGCGTTGGCCGGGATCCAGCTCGCCGGGCTAGGAGACAAGGGGCGGCACGGCGCTTGCAAAGCGGCCCTCCCGTGACCACCACCCGCCCCGGACCCGGCCCCGTCATCACGCTGTCCGGCGCCACGCGACGCTTCAACGGCCTGACCGCCGTCCACGAACTGAGCCTGTCGGTCGCCCAGGGGTCGATCCTGGGCCTCATCGGTCCCAGTGGCTCGGGGAAGACGACTACCATCCGGATGCTGACCGGGACGCTGGCCGCCACCGACGGCGAGATCCGGGTCCTGGGGCAGGACCCGACCCGCTTCAGCCGGGGCGCCCGCGAGCAGATCGCCTACATGCCGCAGCTCTTCTCCCTCTACCCGGACCTGACGGCCCGCGAGAACGTGGGCTTCGTGGCGGCCCTCTACGGCTTCTCGTGGCTCGGCCGGGAGCGCCGCATCCGCCAGGCGCTCGAGGTGGTGGAGCTGTGGGAGGCGCGCAACCGGCTGGCGCGGGACCTGTCGGGCGGCATGCAGCGCCGGCTGGACCTGGCCTGCGCCATCGTCCACGACCCGCGCGTCCTGTTCATCGACGAGCCGACGGCCGGAATCGATCCGATGCTGCGCCGCGCGATCTGGGACGAGCTGCGGCGCATGCGCGACGAGGGCCGCACCCTGCTGGTCACGACCCAGTACGTGGCGGAGGCCGAGTACTGCGACCGGGTGGCGCTCCTGGCGGAGGGCGAGCTGATCGCGCTGGATGCGCCGGACGAGCTGCGGCGGCACGTGTTCGGCGGGCACGTGCTCGAGATCGACACGGATCGGGCGGTGGAGCCCGAGGTGCTGGCCGGCGTGGCCGAGGTGATGTCGGTCCGCCAACCCGGCCCGCGCCGGCTGACCGTGGTGGTCCCCGACGCGGGTACCGCCACCCCGCGCCTGGTGTCGACCCTCCAGGCGGGCGGCATCGGGGTGGTCGCCATGGAGGAGCACCAGCCGACCTTCGACGAGGTGTTCAGCGACCTGGTGGAGCGCCGGCGCGCGGAGCGACGCGAGGAGGCGGACCGTGCTGCATGATGGGTGGCGGAGCCTGGTCCGGGTCACCTCCTTCAGCGGCAAGGAGCTGCGCGGGGTCATCCGGCGCCCCGGCGTCCTGGCCAGCCTGGTGCTCGGCCCGTTCCTGATCATGCTCCTGTTCGGCATCGGCTATACCGGCGCCCGCACGCCGTTTCGCACCGAGATCGTGATCCCGGAGCGCTCCAGCCTGCCGCGCGACGCGGAGTTCTACCAGGACCTGGCGCCCGGCCGGCTGCACGTCGTCGGTGTGACCGACGACCGACAGGCCACCGAGCGACGGCTGCGGAGCAAGCAGATCGACCTCATGGTGGTCGCGCCGGAGGATGCCGCCGCCCAGCTGCGGGCGGGGGAGCGCACCGAGATCGCGGTCGCCTGGAACGAGGTCGACCCGGTGTACGACAGCCTCGCCCACCTGGCGGTGGCCACCCTGGTCAGCGAGCTGAACGCCGAGATCATCCGGCAGGCCGCGGCCGAGGGGATCAGCCTGGCCCAGAGCCAGCTGGGCCCGCGCGTCGAGAACATCTCGCCCGAGGTGCTGGCCAAGCCCACCGAAGCGGTCACCCAGAACGTCGCGCCCTCGGCGCCATCGGTCACCAACTTCTTCTCGCCGGCCGTGCTGGCGCTTGTCCTCCAGCATCTGGCGGTGACCCTGACCGCGCTCTCCTTCATCCGTGAGCGCCTCAGCGGGCAGATCGACCTGTTCCGGGTGGCGCCGGTCAACTCGATGGAGGTCCTGGTCGGCAAGTACGTCGCCTACGCCCTGCTCAGCCTGGCGGTCAGCGCCGTGGTGGGGGTGCTGATGATCTTCGGCCTGCAGGTCCCGTTGCTGAGCGGGTACCTGCCGGCGGTCGGGATCGTGCTGCTGCTCACCTTCGCCTCGCTCGGCCTGGGCGTGCTCATCTCGCTGGTGGCGGACTCCGAGCGGCAGGCGGTCCAGCTGTCGATGCTGGTGCTGCTGGCCTCCGTCTTCTTCAGCGGCTTCGTACTGCCGGTGCAGGACTTCATCGGTCCCGTCCAGTACGTCGCCTACGCCCTGCCGGTGACCCACGGGATTGCCACCCTGCAGGAGGCCATGCTGCGCGGCACGCTGGGCAGCTGGTGGATGGTGGCTACGCTGCTGGGAATCGGCCTGGCGCTCTTCCTCCTGTCGCTGGTGCGGATGCGCAGCATCCTGCGCAGCGCGCGCTGAGGGTCAGGGGATCGATACCGGGAGCGCCTCGGGACGGCGGATCATGGCGATGCCGGCCAGCGCAGCCGCGGCGATGGGCAGCAGCTGCCAGAGCAGGAAGCCGTAGAAGAGCCAGCTCAGCGGCAGCCCGGCCAGCGACCGCTCGGACGCCACGCGGCCCTGGAGGGCGGTGAGCCGCTCGGCAAGGTCGCGCAGGCGGAGGCCCACCCGCGCCACGTCGTCACGGCTGGCGATCAGCGCCTCCCCGATCGACTCCAGGTTGTCGCCCATCAGGCGCAGCTGGTCCGCGCTCGTCTCGAAGCGGCCGCCCAGCGGCTCCAGCGGACGGCTGCCCAGGATGGAGATCGACATGGCCTGCGCTAGCCCATCCAGGGTGACCGATGCCTCCCGGCTCAGGCTGGCCGCGTCCCGGGCGGATGCCCGGGCGTCACCCAGGCTGGCGTCGAACCCGGTGAACGCGTCCGCAGCCGAGCCGGCGGCCAGGGTTGCCGACTCCAGCGTGGCCGAGGCCGAGGTCGTCAGGCGGTCGACCCGCGCCACCAGCGGCCCGCCGGCCAGCAGCCCTCCACTCACGAAGACCATGCCGATGGCGGCGTAGCCGACCAGGATCCATCCGAGCGTGCGCATGCTCGGCCGCCGGGAGCACGCAGCATGCCACCCCCCGCTTGCACCAGAATCAGCGCCGATGGCCCTGCTGCGCCGGCTGCTGACTCGCTTCGTGCCCCAGGGCGGCCTCCTCCTCTCCGCGCTCTTCTTCGGCAGCTTCGTGATGGGCCTGCTGCGGACCCGGGTGCTGGGCCAGACCTTCGGCGGCGGCGCGGAGCAGGACGCCTACATCGCCGCCTTCTACCTGCCGGAGCTGGCGCTCGACGTGCTGGTCGAGAGCGGCCTGGCCGCCCCGTTCGTGCCCATCTTCCTCCAGCTGCGGCGCGAGGGCCGTGCCGCCACCGACTTCGGCCAGACGATCCTGACCGGCGCGGTGCTGGTGATGACCCTGGCCGCCGGCATCATGTTCATCTTCGCCCCGCAGACCACCGCGCTGATCGCTCCGGGGTTCGACGGGGAGCAGCAGGAGCTCTACGTCTCGCTCTTCCGGCTGATGCTGCTGACGCCCATCATCTTCGGGGCGTCGATCGCGGTCGGCGGCGTGCTGGTGGCGGAGCGGCGCTTCCTGGCCTATGGCAGCGCGCCCATCGTCTACAACGCCGGGATCGTGCTGGGCACCCTGCTGCTGGCAGACCTGATCGGAATCTACGCGGCGGCGGTGGGCGCCATCCTGGGCGCGCTGCTGCACCTGGGGGTCCGGATCTGGGGCGTGCGCAACAGCGGCTTTCGGGTCCGGCCGCGGTTCGCGTTCCGCACCCTGGCCGTGCGCGACTTCGTGCGGCTGATGATCCCCAAGATGGTGAGCCAGCCGCTGGAGGTGGTGACCAGCGGGTACTTCACCCGCGTGGCGACCACCATCGGGGTGGGGAGCGTCACGGCGGTCAGCATCGCCCGCGACTTCCAGGCCGTGCCGGCCACGCTGATCGGCGCCTCGTTCGCCCTGGCCGCCTTCCCGACCCTGTCGGCTGCCTATGCCGCCAGCGACCGCGCCGGGTTCATGCGCAGCCTGCGCACCAACCTGCTGAGCATCGGAGTGCTGACGGCGGGTGCCGGGATCGTCCTGTTCCTGCTGGGTGGCTTCGTCATCGAGCGCATCCTGGGCGGCGGCGAGTTCGGCCCGGAGGCGGTGGCGCGGACGTCGCTCGCCCTCTCCGCCTTTGCGCTGGCGATTCCCTTCGAGAGCCTGGGCCACCTGCTCAGCCGCGCCATCTACGCCACCCGCAACACGCTGCTCCAGGTGGTCGCGTCGCTGGCGGGCTTCGGCGTGACGATCTTCGTGACCAGCCTCCTGGCGCCGGAGCTGGGGCTGGTCGCCATCCCGCTGGGCTTCGTGGCCGGCACGGCGGCCAAGCTGGTGCTGCTG
>JBOGSY010000115.1:0-6620 GCA_050691915.1 Candidatus Limnocylindria bacterium
GGCTGGCTGCGCGCGCCGGCGCTGCCCCGGCCGAGGGTGGCGGTCTCTGGCCGCACGGTGCTCGGCTACGCCTTCGCGGGCCTGCCGGCGGCCGGCGCGGCGGGGATCTGGATCGCGGCCGCGGCGCTCGGCCGCCTGGAGCTGTCGGAGGCGCAGCTGCGCTCGGTCATGCTGGCCCTGGTGCTGGCCGGGCCGGTCGGCAGCCTGGGCGGCCTGATGGCGCGTGCCTGGTTTCCGCGCATGACCGGGCTGGTGGTGGTCACCGCCGCCCTGGCCCTGGTGCTGGCCGGGCGTGCACTGCTGGGCTGAGCTCGCCGATTGACAGCGGGGCGGCCGCGCTGCGACCATCGGTCCCACAACTTCAGACGGCCACGACGGGGACAGCGCCGCCAGCGCCATCGGTCCAACCAGCGAGCCCGGACGGTGAGAGCGGGCGAACCGAGGACGGCGAGCGATCACCCCCGAGCCGGAGGTGCCAAGCGGCTGGGGCCGTGGGTAACGCCTCCCGGGTCCGCCACCCGATAGCAGCGGCGGCGCCATCGGTCCCGAGTGGACCCGTGGTGCGACAGAGTGGGCCGATCGCCATCGGCCAAGCGCGGGTGGTACCGCGGGAGCCATGAACCCCCTCCCGTCCCGGATTTCGGGACGGGTTTCGTGTTGTTTGGAGCAGGTGTGTTCAAGCCGGTCAGCAGCAAGCTGGATGTCCCCGCCCTGGAGCGGGAGCAGATCGAGGCCTGGCGCGAGCGGCGCACCATGGAGCGCTACCTGGCGCGCAACGAGGGCGCCGATCGGCGCTACTCGTTCCTGGACGGGCCGATCACCGCCAACAACCCGATGGGCGTCCACCACGCCTGGGGCCGGACCTACAAGGATCTCTACCAGCGCTACCACACCATGCTGGGCGAGCGGCAGCGCTACCAGAACGGATTCGACTGCCAGGGGCTGTGGATCGAGGTCTCGGCGGAGCGCGAGCTCGGCTTCAGGAACAAGCGCGACATCGAGGCCTACGGTATCGGCCGTTTCGTGGAGTTCTGCAAGGCCCGCACCCAGCGCTATGCCGACGAGATCACCGAGCAGTCGATCCGGCTGGGCATGTGGATGGACTGGGACCACAGCTACTACACCAACTCGGACGAGAACAACTACGCGATCTGGGACTTCCTGGCGGAGTGCCACCGCCGCGGACTGATCTACCGCGGGCACGACGTCATGCCCTGGTGCCCACGCTGCGGGACGGGGCTCTCGAACATGGAGCTGTCCGAGGGCTACCGCGAGCTGTCGCACCTGTCCCTGACCCTTCGCCTGCCGCTGACCAGCCCGGGTCACGAGGGGGAGGACCTGCTGGTCTGGACGACCACCCCCTGGACCCTGTCGTCCAACGTGGCGGCGGCCGTGCACCCGCAGCTCACCTACCTGCGGGTGGGTGGCCGGGACGGACGCAGCTGGTGGCTGAGCAAGGGATCGAAGGCCAGGGTGGCGCCGGACGCGACGATCATGGCCGAGGCCTCCGGCAGCGAGCTGGTGGGCCTGACCTACGCCGGACCGTTCGACGAGCTGCCCGCCGCCGCCGGGGTGGAGCACCGGGTCATCCCCTGGCTGGAGGTGAGCGATGCGGAGGGGACCGGGATCGTGCACATCGCCCCCGGCTGCGGGCAGGAGGACTTTGCCCTGGCCCGGGAGCACGGGCTGGCGGTGATCGACCCGATCGACGAGTTCGGCGTCTTCGTCGACGGCTTCGGCTGGCAGTCGGGGCGCTATGCCGGTGCGGACGATCCGGGCGGCGCCGACCTGGCCCGCGAGGTGGGGGACGACCTCGAGGGCAAGGGACTGCTCGTGGCTCGCGAGCAGTACCGGCACCACTACCCGGTCTGCTGGCGCTGCGGGACGCAGGTCGTCTTCCGCCTGGTGGACGAGTGGTTCATCGCCATGGACCCGCTGCGCGCCGAGCTGTCGGACGCGACCCGCACCATCAGCTGGCTGCCGGACGGGATCGGCCTGGAGGAGCGCGAGCTCGACTGGCTGCGCAACATGTCCGACTGGATGATCAGCAAGAAGCGCTACTACGGGCTGGCCCTGCCGATCTGGATGTGCGCCGACTGCGACGGGTGGGAGGTCATCGGCTCCCTGGCGGAGCTGCGCGAGCGCGCCGTGGCCGGCTGGGAGCAGTTCGAGGGCCACTCCCCGCACCGGCCCTGGATCGACGGGGTCGAGATCGCCTGCGCCTCGTGCGGCGGGCGCGCGCGGCGGATCGCGGACGTGGGCAACCCGTGGCTGGATGCCGGGATCGTGGGAATCAGCACGCTGCGCTGGACGACCGATCGCGCCTACTGGGAGGAGTGGTACCCGGCCGACTTCATCACCGAGTCCTTCCCGGGCCAGTTCCGCAACTGGTTCTACGCGCTGATCACCGAGGGCACGGTCATGACCGGCCGGGCGCCGACCCGCACCGTTTTCGGCTACGCCCTGCTGCGCGACGAGCACGGCGAGGAGATGCACAAGAGCAAGGGCAACGCGATCTGGTTCGACGACGCGGCTGAGCAGATCGGCGCCGACGTGATGCGCTGGATGTTCGCGGCCGCCCAGCCGGCGGTGAACATGAACTTCGGCTACCACCTGGCGCACGAGGAGGTGCGCCGCTTCTTCCTGCCGCTCTGGAACAGCTACGGCTTCCTGGTGACCTACGCCCGCCTGGACGGCTGGACGCCGTCCCCGGCCGATCGGGAGGCCGATGGCACTGCCGGCGACCGGACCCTGCTGGACAAATGGATTCTGTCGCGCCTGGACGCCCTGGTGGCAGAGGTGCGTGGCGAGCTGGACGCCTACGACGCGGCCGCGGCGACCCGGGCCATCGAGGCCTTCGTGGACGATCTGTCGAACTGGTATGTCCGCCGCAACCGGCGGCGGTTCTGGAAGGGCGAGCTGGACGCCGACAAGCGGGCCGCGTACGACACCCTGTACCGCGTCCTGGTCGACCTGGTGCGGCTGCTGGCGCCATTCGTGCCGCACCTGGCGGATGCGATGTGGGCGAACCTGGTCGCGGCGGTGGATGCCGGCGCGCCCGACTCCGTCCACCTGGCCGACTTCCCGCACCCGCGCGCCGGCTGGCGCGATCCCGCGCTGGAGGAGGCAGTGGCGCTGGCCCGGCGGGTGGTGGGCCTGGGGCGCACGGCGCGCGCGGCGTCCGGGCTCCGAACGCGGCAGCCCCTGGGCGCGGTGCGGGTCAAGCTGCCGGCGGCCGCCGGCGGGGTACTGAGCCGTGACCCGGAGGTCGTCCGCCAGCTGAGCGCGGAGGTGCTCGACGAGCTGAACGTCAAGGCCCTGCAGGTGCTTGACGACGAGTCGGACATGGTCGAGCGGACGCTCTACCCGCTCCTGCCGGTGGTCGGGCCCCGCCGTGGGGCGGCGGTGGGGGCGATCATGGCCGGCGCGCGCTCAGGAGCGTGGCGCCTCCTGGACGATGGCCGGGTCGAGGTCGGGGGCGTGGCGCTGGAGGCCGACGAGTTCCAGCTGACGGCGCGGGCGCGCCCGGGCCACGAGGTCGCCGAGGAAGGCGACCTGCTGGTGGCGCTCGACACCGAGCTCACGCCGGAGCTCGCGGCGGAGGGGGCGGCGCGCGAGGTCGCGCACGGCCTGCAGAACCTGCGCAAGGCAGCCGGCTACCAGATCAGCGACCGGATCGCGGCATCCGTGGCCGGCGACCCGCAGGCGGTGGAGCAGCTTCACCCCTTCCGCGAGTGGCTGGCCGGCGAGACGCTGGCGGTCGAGCTCACGCTGGCGCCCGACGCACGGCTGGAGGCGGCCGACGCCACGGAGGAGCTGGCCGTGGGCGAGGGTCGCGTCCAGCTTTCCGTCCGGCGCGCCTGATGCCCGGGCCGCCCCCTGCCGGTGGCATCGCGTACCATCCGGGCATGAGCAGCGACGCGCCGCGGAGCGCCGGCCGCGCGACGGGGCTGGCCGTGCTGGGGCTGACCGCGGCGGCGATCGTCGCGACCGACCAGGCCACCAAGGCCCTGGTGGTGGCCGGCATGCAGGTGGGGGAGCGGATCCCGGTCCTGGGCGACCTGGTGGTGCTCTGGCACGTCCAGAACCGCGGCGCGGCGTTCAGCCTGTTCCAGGGCGGCATGATCCTGTTCTACGCGGTGACCGTCCTGGCGCTGGCGATGATCGTCTACTTCCATCGGGCCTTGCGGGGCCAGGGCCTGTGGCTGCAGGTGGTCCTGGGCCTGATCCTGGGCGGCACCCTGGGGAACCTGATCGATCGCCTCCGGCTGGGGCACGTCACCGACTTCGTGTCGATGGGCATCGGCGACCTGCGCTGGCCGACCTACAACGTGGCCGACGCGTCGCTGGTGCTCGGCATCCTGGCCCTGGTCGGCTACCTCACCTTCGCCGACCCGCGCCAGCGCGGGGCGGAGGCGTGAGCGAGCCGGCCATCCTGGGCGACCGCGTGGTGGAGGCCGCGGCTCCGGCGGGCCGCTTCGACCTGGCGGTGAGCATGGTGGCCGGCATCTCGCGCGCCCATGCCCAGCGCCTGATCGCGGATGGGCGGGCGCGGGTCGATGGCCGGCGCGCGCGGCCCAGCGACAGGCTGGCGGGCGGCGAGCAGGTCAGGGTGGAGCTCTCCGCGCCGCCCGACGACACGCTCCTGGCGGAGAGCATCCCGCTGGCGATCGCCTACGAGGACACCACCATCCTGATCGTGAACAAGCCGGCCGGGCTGGTCGTTCACCCGTCGGCCGGGCATGCCTCCGGCACGCTGGTCAACGCCCTGCTGGGACACGCGCGTGACCGCGGCGAGCCGCTCGGATCGGTGGCGGGCGTGGCCCGGCCCGGCATCGTGCACCGCCTGGACAAGGAGACCTCCGGCCTGCTGGTGGTGGCCAAGACCGATGCCGCCCAGGCAAGCCTCATGCGCCAGTTCGGCGACCGCACGATCGAGAAGGAGTACCTGGCCCTGGTCCGCGGCCCGGCCCCTGCCCCGCGCGGAAGGATCGAGGCGCCGGTCGGCCGCGACCCGCGCGACCGGCAGCGGATGGCGGTGGTCGCCGGCGGGCGCGAGGCGGTGACGGAGTACGTGGCGCTGGGCACTGCCGGCGGCTACACCCTGCTGGCCCTGCGCCCGCGGACCGGGCGGACCCACCAGATCCGGGCCCATCTCGCTTACCTCGGCCTGCCGATCGCCGGTGACCTGCGCTACGGGGGAGGCAGCGGCCCGGGCGGGCTTCGGCGTCAGTTCCTGCATGCCGCCGGCCTGACCCTGGACCGCCCCCTCGATGGCCGACGGCTGCACGCCTGGAGCGAGCTGCCCGGCGACCTGGCGGCGTCCCTGGGAGAGACCGGCATCTCCGGCGCCCGCCTGCCGGCCGGCGTCGGCGCGGCGCTGGTGGAGGCGCGGCGATGACCGGCGGTGGACCGCTGGCGGCGGCGGAGGTCGATCCGGAGCCCGACAAGCGGATGACCTTCCCGAACCCGATGCTGGTGGTGGTGTCGGGCCCGTCGGGAGTCGGCAAGAGCACCATCGTGGCCGCGCTGGCGCAGCGATTTCCGCAGGTTGTGCCGATCGTGACCGCCACCACCCGGGCGCGACGCGAGGGCGAGATCGACAAGGTCCACTATCACTTCCTGGCGGTCGACGATTTCGAGCGGCTGCGCGACGCAGATGGGCTGCTGGAATCGGCCAGCGTGCACGGCAACTGGTACGGGACGCCCATCGAGCAGGTGCGCGGGATCCTGGCCGCGGGCCGCGACGCGATCCTGACCATTGACCCGCAGGGCGCCCGGTCGGTGCGGGCCCGGGTTCCCGACGCGCTGTTGATCTTCATCATGCCGCCGTCGGTCGAGGACCTGGCCGCGCGGCTGGCCGCGCGGGGCTCGGAGGACGAAGCCTCGCTGGCCGTGCGCCGCCGCAATGCCGAGATCGAGATGGCGGCCAGCGGCGACTACGACTACGTGATCGTGAACGAGACCGACCACCCGGAGGCGGCAGCCGAGCGCATCTGGGAGATCATCCAGGCCGAGGCGCGGCGCGACCCTCCGCGGCGCGTCCGGATCTGAGACCGGCGGTGGCCATGGCTGCCGTGGACCGGTCGGTCCGGGTGGCGGTCGACGCCATCGCCGACCGCCCGGAGCGGACCTTCACCTACCGGCTGCCGGCGGCGCTGGGCGCGGCCGAGCCCGGGTCGCTGGTGCTGGTTCCGTACGGTCACCGGCTGGCGCTCGGCTACCTGCTGGCCGGGGAGCCGGAGCCGCCGCAGGACGGCCAGGAGATGCGCGAGGTGGAGGCGGTCGTCTCCGCGCCGATGCTCACCCCGGACCTGCTCGCCCTGGCGGAGGAGGTCGCCGCCTACTATCGCGCCCCGGTCGGCACCACCCTGGCCGCCATGCTGCCGCCCGGCCTCGAGTCGCAGCTCCAGCGTCGCTGGGCGGTCGATTCTTCGGCCGAGCTGCCGGGCGAGCTGCTGGCCGCCGCCACGGAGGGCCAGGTCAGTCACGCGGCGCTGCTGCGCCATGCGCCGCGCCGCGGTCGCGAGGCCTGGATCGAGCGCATGCGACGTGGCGGCGCGCTGACCGCGCGCTGGACGCTCAGCCCGCCGGAGGTGCGGCCGCGGCGGGTGCGGGTC
>JBOGSY010000116.1:0-6582 GCA_050691915.1 Candidatus Limnocylindria bacterium
CCCAGGGCCTGGTCCTGGCCGAGGCGCTGGCCGCGGGCGTGCCCGTTGTGGCGGTGGAGGGTCACGGTGTGCGCGACTCCGTGCGTGCCGGCATCGACGGCCTGGTGGTCGAGGCGCAGCCCGAGGCCGGGCGGGTGGCGCGCCTGGGCGCCGGGCTGCTGGGGCTGGCGAGGGACGAGCCGCTCCGGCGCGAGATGGCGGCCGCGGCGCTGAGGGACGCGCACCGGTTCGACGTGCGGGCCCGCATCGGGCAGGTGGAGGCCCTCTACCACGACCTCCTGGCCGGGCGCCAGGCGCGTCGCCGGACGTGACCCGATTGCGGTTGCGCTGACCCGGGGGCGGCGTACAATGCCGGCCATGCGAGTGAGTCTGACGGCCCGCTACGTCTCACGCCCGACCATCCATTTCGACGGGGGCCGCGCCTCCACGCGCACGCCACGCCTCGGACTGCGCCGCAGCGCGACGGTCTACCACCGCCCGCGCGCCGCCAGCCACGTCCTGCCGACGGTCGCCGCCCTCCGCTCGCTGACCAGTCGCTTCCACTTCCCGTCGGTCGGCCGGGCTGGCTACATCCGCGACCGCCGCGCCGCACTGCCGCTCGGTCTTCAGCGCGCCCGCCGCGCATAGAGCGCGTGGCCGCGCTCCGCAACGCCAGGGCGACGTCCGCCGGCGGCGTCGTCTATCGCTGGACCAACGATCGGCTGGAGGTGGTCCTCGTCCAGCGCCGCGATCCGCGCCTGTGGGCCCTGCCCAAGGGAACGCCCAACGCGGGTGAGACGCTGGAGGAGACGGCCATGCGCGAGACGCGGGAGGAGACCGGCCTGCAGGTGACCCTGGAGGCGCCCCTCCGCTCGATCAGCTACGTGTTCGTCCGCGGCCGGACCCGCTTCCACAAGACGGTCCACTTCTACCTCATGCGCCCCGTCGGGGGCGACCTCTCGCTCCACGATCACGAGTTCGACGAGGTGCGCTGGATCCAGCTCGAGGAGGCGCTGGAGCTAATGACCCACGCCACCGAGCGCTCGGTGGTCGAGCAGGCGGCCGCGCTCCTCGCCTCGCGGCAGGAGGCGGCCTCGCGCCCGGCCGGGGCCGAGGCATCCTCATGACCGAGGTCGCCGAGGGCCTGCGCCGCACGCCGCTGGACGCGGCCCATCGCGAGCTGGGGGCGCGGATGGTGCCATTCGCCGGCTGGGAGATGCCGGTCCAGTACGCCTCGATCCTGGACGAGCATCGGACGGTCCGCGGCGGGGTGGGCCTGTTCGACCTCTCGCACATGGGCGAGCTGGTGGTCGCCGGGCCGGAGGCGCTGGCGTTCGCCCGCTATGCCGTGGTCAGCGACCCGGGAACGCTGGAGCCGGGGCAGGCCCAGTACTCGATGCTGTGCGCCGAGGACGGCGGGATCGTCGACGACCTGATCGTCTACCGGACCGATGAGGGCTACCTGATCGTGTGCAACGCGGGCAACCGCGACGCGGTGGTGGCCCACCTCGGGCAGCTGCGCGACCGCGGCGACTTCGACGCGTCGATCGATGACCGCTCCGACCGCACGGCCCTGCTCGCGCCCCAGGGGCCCCGAGCTGCCGAGCTGCTGGCCGGGCTGACCGATCTCGACCTGGCCGGCCTCGGCTATTACCGCTCGGTGCGCGGCCAGGTGGCGGGCATCGACTGCCTGGTCGCCCGCACCGGCTACACCGGCGAGGACGGGTTCGAGCTGTTCTGCGATGCGCGCCGCGCCCGGCAGCTGTGGCAGGCGCTGCTCGACGCGGGCCGGCCGCTCGACCTGCGGCCGTGTGGCCTGGGAAGCCGCGACACGCTGCGGCTGGAGGCCGGCATGCCGCTGTACGGCAACGAGCTCACCCGCGACGTCAACCCGTACGAGGCCAACCTGGGTCGCGTGGTCAAGCTCGAGAAGGGCGAGTTCGTCGGCCGCGCGGCGCTGGCATCGGTCCAGCAGGCCGGCGCCCGCCGCAGGCTGGTCGGGCTGGTCATGCGCGACAACGCCATCGCCCGCCACGGGTACCCGCTCCGGGTCGACGGCCGGGAGGTCGGCGAGGTCACCAGCGGGACTGCCTCGCCGACGCTGGGCGAGCGGATCGCGATGGGCTTCCTCCCCGTCGAGCTGGCTGCTCCGGGAGCGTCGCTGGAGGTCGTCGTTCGCGACCGCCCGTACCGGGCCGAGCAGGTAAAGTTGCCGTTCTACAGGCGGCCGCGCCCGGACGCAGGCTAGCGTCGTCGACGGCCGGCAGCCGAGCCAGTCTCAACCGCAGCCAAGGAGCCGATGCGTCCATGTTGCCCGATGATCTCCGCTACTCGCGCGAGCACGAGTGGGTCCGCGTCGACGGCGCGCAGGCGACCATCGGCATCACCGGCTTCGCCGCCGACGAGCTGGGGGACATCGTGTTCGTGGAGCTGCCCGAGGTCGGGTCGCAGCTGAAGCAGTTCGCGACCTTCGGCGTGGTGGAGAGCGTGAAGGCCGTGAGCGACCTCTTCGCGCCGGCGTCCGGCGAGGTGATCGAGGTCAACCAGGCGCTGGCGGACCAGCCGGAGCTGATGAACTCGGACCCGTTCGGCGCGGGCTGGATCGCGCGCATCGCGGTTGGCGACCAGGCGGAGCTGGACGCCCTGCTGGACGCCGCCGCCTACGCGGAGCTGACCGCCGGCTGATGGCCTACTCGCCGCATACCCAGGCCGACCACCAGCGGATGCTCGCCGCCGTCGGCGTTGGCTCGATCGAGGACCTGTTCGCCGACATCCCGCCCGCGATGCGCGCTTCCCGGCTGGAGGTCCCGCCGCCGCTCACCGAGCTGGAGGTCCGTGCCGAGCTCACCCGCCTGGCGGAGCGCAACCGCATCCCGCGGGTCAGCTTCCTGGGCGCGGGTGCCTACCGCCACCTGGTGCCGGCGGTGGTGGGCGAGGTCATCGGCCGCAGCGAGTTCGCCACCGCGTACACCCCGTACCAGCCGGAGGTGAGCCAGGGGACGCTGCAGAGCATCTACGAGTTTCAGTCGCTCATCTGCGAGCTGACCGGGATGGAGGTGGCCAGCGCCAGCCACTACGACGGGGCGACGGCCACGGCCGAGGCGGCCCTGATGGCCTGCCGGCTGACCCGGCGCGACCGGGTGGCGGTCTCCACCGCGGTCGACCCGCAGCTCCGCCGCGTGCTGGCCACCTATTGCTCCGGCCCGGCGATCGAGATCGTGGAAGTGGCGGCCGACCTGGCGGAGGGGGGCAGCGGGCTGACCCCAATCGATGCCGCGGAGCGCGTGCTGGACGGCGGTTTCGCCTGCCTGGTGGCGCAGCAGCCGAACTACTTCGGGGGCATCGAGCCGATGCGCGCCCTGGGCGAGGCGGCCCACGCGGTGGGGGCGCAGCTGGTGGCGGTGGTGGAGCCGACCTCGCTGGCGGTGCTGGAGCCACCCGGCGCCTATGACGCCGACATCGTGGCGGCCGAGGGGCAGCCGCTCGGCATCCCGCTATCGTTCGGCGGCCCGTACGTGGGACTGATGGCCGCCCGGATGGCATCCGTCCGCCAGATGCCGGGGCGGCTGGTGGGCGCCACCCGCGACGTGCAGGGTCGCAAGGGGTACGTGCTCACCCTCCAGGCCCGCGAGCAGCACATCCGGCGCGAGAAGGCGGCCAGCAACATCTGCACCAACCAGGCCCTCTGCGCCCTGGCCGCGACCGCCTACCTTGCCGCGGTCGGGCCGGCCGGCCTGCGGGAGGTGGCGGAGCTGGGCGTCGCCCAGGCCCGCCACCTGGCCTCCGCCCTGGAGGCGGCGGGACTCGCCGAGCGGCGGTTCGCCGCACCCTACTTCGCGGAGGTGGCGCTGCGGCTGCCGGACGCGGCGCGCCGGCACGCCGCCCTGGCGGAGCGCGGAATCGTGGCCGGCCACCGGCTGGAGCGCGACTACCCCGAGCTGGCCGACACCCTGCTGCTGGCGGCGACCGAGCTGACCACCGATGCGGACGTGGCCGAGCTGGTGGCCGCCCTGGAGGCGAGCCGATGAGCGTGGCCGAGCGCGCCGCCGCCGACCCGTCCGGCCGGGGAGCGGCATTCACCTCGGCGTCGCCTGCTGGCGAGGCGGTCGTGGTCGAGCCCCTGATCTTCGCCGCCTCCACCCCGGGGCGCCGGGCGGTGCGCTTTCCGCCCGCCTCCGACCGGGCCCGCGACGCGGCCGCCGGGCAGCCGGCGCTCCCCGGCGACAGCCTCCGGCAGCTCGCGCCGCGCCTGCCGGAGGTGAGCGAGCTCGACCTGCTGCGCCACTTCAACCGGCTCAGCCACCTGAACCACGCCATCGACCTGGGCTTCTACCCGCTGGGCAGCTGCACCATGAAGTACAACCCCAAGGTCAACGAGTGGGCCGCCGGGCTGCCCGGCTTCGCGGAGTCCCACCCCCTCGACCCGGCCGCCGTGTCGCAGGGGAGCCTGGAGCTGGAATGGCTGCTGGCCGAGCTGCTGAAGGAGATCTCCGGACTCGGCGCGGTGAGCCTCCAGCCGGCGGCCGGGGCGCACGGGGAGCTGACCGGCATGCTGATGACGCGGGCCTACCATCGGTCCCGGGGGGAGGGCCAGCAGCGGACCCGGGTCCTGGTGCCGGACTCGGCCCATGGCACCAACCCGGCCACCGCCAGCATGGTCGGCTACCAGACGGTCACCATCCGCTCCAACGAGCGCGGCGGGATCGACCTGGGCGCGCTGCGTGCTGCGCTCGGCCCGGAAACCGCCGCCCTGATGATCACCAACCCGTCGACCCTGGGGATCTTCGAGGACCAGATCGACCAGGTGGTCGCCGCGGTGCACGAGGCCGGGGCGATCGCCTACATGGACGGCGCCAACCTGAACGCCATCCTGGGCCGCTTCCGCCCGGGCGAGGCGGGGTTCGACGTCATGCACTTCAACCTGCACAAGACCTTCTCGACGCCACACGGGGGCGGGGGTCCGGGGGCCGGGCCGGTCGGCGTCGGCGAGCGCCTGGCGCCGTTCCTGCCCTCCCCCCAGCCCGTCCTGCTGGAGGGCGACCCGGCCGAGGTCCGCCGCAACGCCTGGGCCGGTCGCTCGACGCCGGGCGCCCGCTTCGGGCTGGAGGATGACGCGAGCCGCCCGGAGAGCATCGGTCGGGTACGGTCCCACACCGGCAACTTCGGGATGTTCGTGCGCGCCTATACCTACATCCGGAGCAACGGCGATGCCGGCCTCCGGGCCGTCAGCGACGACGCGGTCCTGGCGGCCAACTACCTGCGCGTCCGCCTGGCCGATGCCTACGACCTGCCCTACGACCGGGTGTGCAAGCACGAGGTCGTGTTCAGCGGGCGCCGGCAGAAGCGCCAGCACGGCGTGACCACGCTGGACATCGCCAAGGCGATCCTGGATCACGGCATCCACCCGCCCACCATCTACTTCCCGCTGATCGTGGAGGAGGCGCTGATGATCGAGCCCACCGAGACGGAGTCGGTCGAGACCCTGGACCGCTTCGTGGAGGTCATGCTCGAGATCGCGTCCCGCGCCGCCAGCGATCCGGACGCCCTGAAGCGCGCGCCCGAGACCACACCGGTGGGCCGCCTGGACGAGGCGACCGCGGCGCGGCGGCCGGACCTGCGCTTCGATTTCGACGCCGCCGCGCCTCCGGGTGCAACCGGCGCCGAATGAACTCACGCCGCGCCGAAGGCGTACTATTCGGCACCAGGCGGCGGTTCGAACACGGGGTGCCAGTGGGAACGAAGCAGCCGGATGGCCTCGTCGGGCGCATGCAGTCGGGCGATCTCGACGCGTTCGAGGAGTTCTTCAACAGCTACAAGCGGCCGGTCTACGCGACCGCGCTGGCGATCACGCGCGATCCGTTTCTGGCCGAGGAGATCCTGCAGGATTGCTTCGTCAAGGCCTACCGCGTCCGGCAACGCCTGCGGACCGACGTCTCGCCGCTTCCGTGGTTGCAGCGCGTCACCACCAACCTGTGCTACAGCCGCATCGCGCGACGCCGCGCGATCATGGAGCCGCTGACCACGCTCATCACCAACCTGGTCGCCGACCTGGCCTCGCGCCCGGACCAGGTCGCCGAGTCGCGCGAGATCATCGAGGTTCTGCAGCGCGGGATCGACGCCCTCCCGCCCAAGCAGCAGACGGCCGTGGTGCTCTACTACCTGCACGGCTACTCGCTGGCGGAGGCGGCCGAGATCGCGGACTGCAACGTGGGCACCATGAAGTCGCGCCTGCACTACGCCCTCAAGGCCCTCCGCTCGCTGCTGCCCGCGGAGCGCCGCGCACCGGCCGGCGGGCGGCTGGTCACGGATGAGCCATGACCTGCCGTAGGGTCAGCCGCGAGCTGCTCGAGCGCTTCCGCTTCGGCGAGGAGCTGGACATCCGCTCGGCGCCGCACCTGGATCACCTGCAGATCTGCCCCACCTGCCGCGAGGAGGTCGGGATCGACCGCGCCCTGGTCGGCCAGCTGCGCCGCGCGCTCCAGGCGCGGGTGGAGGGCTATGCGCCATCCGCCGCCTCGTGGGAGCTGGTGCGGGAGCGGGCGCTGGCGACCGATGCCCCGTCACCCCTCGTGGCCTGGACGGCCGGGCTGGGCCGCCTGGTGT
>JBOGSY010000117.1:0-6503 GCA_050691915.1 Candidatus Limnocylindria bacterium
GTCAAGATGGCCATCAGCAGGACGGCCGCTGGCCGCCTCAGCGTGGCGATCGTGGAGATGCCTGCGCTGGCACCGGCTGGCAAACGTCGGATGAGGCTCCTCCCCCGGGATGGCATGGTCGGCAGAGTCTAGCGAGCCCGAGTGAGGTTGGCGGGAGATTGGCGCGGGAGGGCCGTGCGGCATTTGGCGAGGCGAGGCCGGCTGGAGCCGAAGGTGGGATTCGAACCCACGACCGACGGTTTACGAAACCGTTGCTCTACCCCTGAGCTACTTCGGCCCGATGACGCCGCTTCGAGCGGCCGAGGCGAGGCCGGATTCTACCAGCGGCCCCCGGAGACCGCCACACGCGGCCGGCTCACGGCCCTACTCCCCGATCAGGCGAGCCGCGAGCGCCCGGATCGCCTCGACGTCGGGGATCAGCACGTACCCGCGCCCATCGCCGGCGTCGCCCTCGAAGGTGATGTGCTCCGGCCGGCGGAGCACGACGCCCTCAACCGGAGCGTCCGCGGCGCGGCGGCCTATCTCCAGCAGCGTCGGCAGGTCGTCCAGCGGCAGGTCGGTGGCGAACGAGTCGAGCTCGGAGAGCAGGGCCGCGACGTCGACATCGGTCTCCGGCGCGACCAGGCGACGGACCAGGTCCAGCAGCACCTCCTGCTGGCGGGCCATGCGGCCGTAGTCGGTGTCGACCCGGGTGCGGACGTAGGCGAGCGCGGTCGCCCCGTCCAGCGTCTGAGGCCCGGGCGCCAGGTCCAGGTCCACGATCGGGTCGACCAGCGGGTCGGGCGGGTCCACCTCCACCCCGCCGGCCGCATCCACGAGCACAGGCAGGTCGTCCATGTCGACCTGGACGTAGCCGTCCACCGTCACCTGGAACAGGGCCTCCATGGCCCCGACCAGCGTCTCCACCCCCTCGCCGGTGTAGATCGCGTTCACCTTGGACGGCCAGGTCGAGCCGTCCGGCAGCGGGATGTCCACCGTGTCGCGCGGCAGCCCGATCAGCGCCACCTGCGCCTGGTCGGCGGCCACGCTGGCCAGCATCAGCGTGTCGGTGTTGACGCCCAGCCCCTGGGCCTCGCGCTCGGCATTGCCGTCCAGGCCGATGACGAGCACCGTCAGCCGTTCGCCCAGCAGCGCCTGGTTGAAGGTTTCGCCCGGTGTCTCCGCCGCCGTGGGCGTGGGGGTCGGCTGGGCTTCGGACGGCGCTTCATCCTGGCCAAGCAGGACGAAGACGAGCACCGCCGCCAGGGCGGCCAGCGCCACCACGGCGGCCGCGAGCGTCCAGCCCTGCGAGCGGCTCATGGGTCCCAACCCCTGCGAATGGCGTGCCAGCGCTCACACCGCCCTGCCTTCGGGCGTGCCCTACTCCGGAGGCGCCCACCCGTGGATGAGCTGGTCGTGGTAGCGCGGCGTCTCGCCCGGGCGGAACTTTGGGACGGGTGCGATCGGGAGCCGGCCGCGGGCGGCCTGCGCGAAGTAGGCGCAGGCATCGGTCAGGGGGCAGAGGCCGCAGATCGGTCGCGGGGCACGGCAGGTGTCACGGCCATGCCGGATCAGCTCCACGTGGAGGGGATACATCTCTTCCGGCGCCAGCACCTCCTCCAGCAGGTCGTGGGCACGGTCCAGCGGGGTGCGCGGCGGCAGCATCCCCAGGCGGGTGGCGACCCGGTGGACATGGGTGTCCACCGGCAGGGCCGGGCGGCCGAAGCCGAAGAGCAGGATGATCGACGCCGTCTTGCGCCCGATCCCGGGCAGCGCCACCAGCCAGTCCCGCGCCTCGCGCAGCGGCAGGCTACCCAGGAAGGCGAGATCCCAGCTGCCGCGGGTGGCGGCCTGCACCTCGGCCAGGACGTGCTGGATGCGCGGCGCCTTGGTGGGCGCCAGGCCGCCGGGGCGGATCACCTCCACCAGCTCGTCGGTGGGCGCGTCCAGCACCGCCTCCCACCCCGGGTACCGCGCCCGCAGGGCGGTGAAGGCACGGAACGAGTTCGTATCGGCCGTGTTCTGGGACAGGATGGTCAGCACCAGCTCGCTGACCGGGTCGAGCCGCGGCCCGGCCCAGCGAGGATGATCGTACCGCTCGCCCAGCCGCTCCAGCGCGACGTCGGCCAAGCGCCGGCGCCTGCGCCGGTCGGCCGCACGCTTCTGGGGGCTGGGACCCCTGGGCGGCATGGACCGATGGGCCCTACCGGCCCGCCAGCCCCAGCCCGATGCCCACCGTCCGGGCGACCCGCTCCGCGGCGTTGGCCAGCAGCCGCTCCGTGTCAGCCATCGACTCCTCGAGCGGCATCGGCCGGTCGCTGATGGGCTGCACCACCGCGAAGACCCCTGCCGCGTCCAGGGCGGCGGCGCCCGGACCCAGGGCGCCGCACAGCAGGACCACCGGGGCGCTGCGCGTCCGGGCCAGGCGGGCCACCCCCATGGCCGCCTTGCCGGACAGGGTCTGCTCGTCGGCCCGCCCCTCGCCGGTGATGACCAGGTCCGCACGCTCCAGCGCATCGGCCAGCCCGACCAGCTCGGCCACCACCTCCACCCCGGGCCGCACGGTGGCCGCGGTGAAGCCCAGCAGGGCGGCGGTCGTCCCGCCCGCGGCCCCGGCGCCCTGCAGGTCGGCCACCAGCCGCCCGGTGGCGGCCTCGATCGCGTCGCCGTAGACGGCCAGGGCCGCGTCCAGCTCCTCCACCGCCGCCGGGTCGGCCCCCTTTTGCGGCCCGTAGGTGGCGGCCGCGCCCATGGGTCCGCACAGCGGGTTGGTCACGTCCGAGGCGACGGTCAGCCTCAGCGCGCCCAGCCGGGGGTCCAGCCCGGAGGCGTCGATCCGTGCCAGCCGGGCCAGGGCGGCCCCACCGGGCGCCAGCTCGCGCCCGTCGCCATCCAGGAAGCGGGCTCCCAGGGCGGCCAGCATGCCGGTCCCGCCGTCGGTCGTGGCCGACCCGCCCAGGCCCAGCGTGAGCTGCTCCACCCCGGCGTCCAGGGCGGCCCGGACCAGGTCGCCGGTGCCCCGGGTGGAGGCGAGGCGCGCCGCCTCGGGCGTACGCTCCGCCGGCTCGAGGTGCGCCAGGCCGGAGGCCGCCGCCATCTCGACGAACGCGCCGCGGCCGTCGTCGAGCAGCAGCCAGTCGGCCTCGATCGGGCGGCCCAGGGGATCCACGGTGGTCACCGTGCGGCGCCCTGCCATCTCACCCAGCGCGGCAGCCAGGGCGGCCAGGGTCCCCTCCCCGCCGTCGGCCATGGGGGCGCGGACCAGCGTGTCATGCGGCCGGGCGCGCATCCAGCCGGCGGCGATCGCATCGGCAACTCCCACCGAGTCGAGCGCCCCGCCGAAGGAATCTGGAGCGACGACGATCTCGACGGCGCGTGTGGTCATGCCCCGATGATAAGCGCCGCGCGGCCTAGCGCCTCAGGCTCCTGCGGCGCTCCTGGTAGGCGGGGATGCTGCGGATCGGGGGCCGCAGCTCGTCGCCGATCTCGCGGACCTCCAGGCTGAATCGGTCCCGCTCCTGGATGATCTGCTTCATGCCGCGCCCCACCTCGGTCAGGAGCTCGATCCGGTGGCGCTCCTCCAGCTTGCGGATGGCGCCCTGCAGGATCACGTAGGCCATCTGCGACAGGTTTCCCAGCGGCTGGTTGCGATGGATGCGGCGCTCCAGGTCCACCTGCCCGATGGCCGACAGGCCGACGCTCTCCAGGATGTCGACCAGCAGCCCGATCTCCACCGCGTAGCCGGTGAAGAACGGGAGCGACTCGAGCAGGGCGCGCCGCCCGGCGTACTCCCCGGACAGCGGCTGGATCATGCCCGACAGCTCCGGAAAGAACAGGTTGATGAAGGGGCGGGCCATGAGCTCGGTGACCCTGCCGCCGCCCTCCGGCACCAGCTTGTCCCCCTCCTTGATGGGACGCCGATAGAAGCCCTTCACGTACTGGATCCGGCTCTCGCGCAGCAATGGACCGATGAGCCCGTACACGAACCGCGGCTGGATGTTGCTGATGTCGGTGTCGATCCAGGTCACGATGTCGCCGTCCAGGACGTGGAGGCTCTTCCACAGCGCCTCGCCCTTGCCGACGTGGCTGCCGGCCTCCGGCAGGATCCGGCTGTGGCGGATGACGTGCACGCCCAGCTCCTCGGCGATCTCGGCGGTGCGGTCCTCGGAGTCCGAGTCGATCACCACCATCTGGTCGATCAGCGGGAAACGGTCCATCAGCGGGCCCTTGATCCGCTTGATGACCAGGCCGATCGTCTTCTCCTCGTTGAGCGCCGGCAGGCCCACGCTGACGGTCAGGCCCTGCTTCTCCTTGAGCTCCACCAGGCGCCGGATGTCGGCGAACTCGGACGCGTGGAACGAGTTCTCGGCGAACCAGCGATCCACGATGGTCGGCAGCGAGCGGCTGTGCTCCACGTAGGCGTCGGCGGCCGCCAGCGTGCCCTCTGCCGCGCGCAGCTCGTCGAAGGTGGCCAGCCCCAGCTTCTGCTTGGTCTTGACCACGATCACCGTAGGCCGCGCCTTGGAGGCCACCGTGTCCGCCACGGTCCCGAACAGGAACCGGCCGTCCGGGGACGCGTTCGACGGGTGGGCCGATGCGCCCATCACCACCAGGTCGTGGTTGGCCGCCTCCTTGATGATGGCGGTCCGGACCGATGTCGCCTCCCGCAGCAGGCCCTTCACTCGCCGGCTGCCGCCGTGCTCGCGGACGAATCGGTCCAGCGCCTCCTGCTCGCGCTGGCAGGCCCGCTCGCCGATCCCCTTGGGCACGATGTGCAGCACCACCACCTGGGCGGCGAAGCGCCGGCCCAGGTCGCGCGCAAGCCGGATGGCCAGCTCCGCGTGGGGACCGCCGCGCACGGGGACCAGGATCGACTTGACGTCCTCCACCCCGCGCTGCTTCACGACCGCGATGTCGCACGGCGACTCGCGGACCACGGCGTCGATGGTCGGCGAGAAGACCGGCGGATCCTGCCGCCGGCGTCGTCCCTCCGCCTCCGCCCGGGCCACGGCCGCCGGCGTGGGCGGGCCGCCCCAGCCGAAGATGACCAGGTCGGTGCCCTCCTCGCCCACGGCCTCGATCACGCCATCCGCCGCGCGACGGCCGATGCGGACCACGGTCCGCAGCTCCACGCCCTCCTCGTCGCCGAAGTCCAGCACTCGCTGCAGCAGGCGCCGCGCGGTGCGCGCCTGGGTGGCGCCCTCCGACAGCGAGACGCCCTCCGGGACCTCCACGATCCCGAGCGCCGTGATCTCGGTGGGGCGCCCGTCGCTGACCCCCGAGCCGATGCGCACCAGGTCGCGGGCGGTGCGCGGGTTGGCGAGCGGGAGCAGGATCCGGTATGGCTCGCGGCGACGGGGCGCCATCAGGCCGATCCCCGCATCTCGCGCCAGCGTGCGACCAGGTAGGGCTTGAGCTCCTCGAACTCCTTGGCCTGTGCGTCGATCACCCGCTCCGCCTGGTCGGTGGTCATCTCCAGCGTCTCGCCGATGAAGCCGCCGGTGCGCCCGAAGTAGAGCGGGGTCAGGGCCGCCAGCAGCTGCTCGCGGTCGGCGCCGGGACGGTGGAAGGCGACCATGGTGTCGTACAGGCAGCGGATCCAGAGCTCGGCCGGGAAGTGGAAGTCGGCCGGGTCGTCGGTGACCTCCAGCGAGAGCACACGCTCCAGCTGCTCCGGCGCCAGCATCGCCTCCCACACCTGGCGCTGCGAAAGGCGCGAGTTCTCGAAGTTGTCGATCAGCTTGGCGTGGCTGACGTCGATCATCTCCGGGGCCACCACCCGCTCGAAGCCGTACTCCGGGATGGCGTGCGAGCCACGGCCCCGGAGCCATCGGTCCTCGTAGTGGGCGGCCAGCCGGAAGAGGGTGCCGACCACCTGGCGGAACATGGGTCCCAGGTCGGATGCCGGGTCCTTGGCGTCGTGGATCTTGGCCCCCAGGCGGGCCTGGCAGACGGCAAAGCCCTCGTTGATGGCGCTGTGCGTCATCCAGATGTCGATCCCGAAGCGGGCGGTCAGCTCGTCGAAGCTCTCCAGCTCCAGGTAGCGCTGGACCAGGTCGCCGGAGACCGCGAACTCGCCGCCGATCGGCTGACGGATGCGCGCCCCGTACAGCGCGCGGGTGAGCGGGTAGGCGATGTTGTTGGTGATGGTGCCGTCGTACTTGTAACGGGCGTAGAGCGGTGCCACGAAGTCGTAGCCGCCCTTCAGGATCGGCCCGGCCAGCAGCTCGATCCACTCCGGCACGATGCTGCGCAGGTCGGAGTCGACCATCACGAAGGCCTTCACCTTCAGCTCGCGCGCGACCTCGAACAGGGCTCGCACCGCCGTCCCCTTGCCGCTGATGCCCTGGTAGGTGAAGCTGATCCGCTGCAGCTTGTGGCGCGGGCTGATGAGGATGATCTTCTCTATGTAGTCCGGGCTCTCGGTGCTGATCGCCACCCGCGGCGTGTCGTCCGGTGAGCCGCCGTCGCTGTTCACCAGGATCGGCTTGAGGTCGGGGAAGTACTGCACCATGCCGGCCGTG
>JBOGSY010000118.1:0-6490 GCA_050691915.1 Candidatus Limnocylindria bacterium
GTGCTGGGCTACACCTTCGAGAATCTCGGCCTTCTGCTCTCGTACGCCACGGCCACCCTGATCGCGACCCTCGCAGGCTTTGGCCTCGCGCTGCTGATCGGGATCGCCATCGCGGTCGCGATCGTCTGGTCACCCACGTTCGAGGATGCGACCTATCCGATCATCGTCGTCACCCAGGTGATGCCCAAGGTCGCGATCGCGCCGCTGCTGGTCGTCTACCTCGGCTTCGAGATGGCGCCCAAGATCTTCCTGGCATTCCTGGTGAGCTTCTTCCCCGTCGTCATCAACACCACGCTGGGCTTGAAATCGGTCAGCGTGGAGCTGCATGAGCTGCTCGCCACGCTGGGCGCGCGCAAGTGGCAGGTGATGCTCAAGGTGCGCCTGTGGCGCGCCATACCGTACATCGTCGAGGGGGCAAAGATCGCCATCACCCTTGCCGTCATCGGCGCCATCATCGGGGAGTTCTCAGCCGGCAACGAAGGGCTCGGCTACCTCATCACCTCGGCCGCCTCGAACCTCGATACCACGCTGGGCTTCTCCGCCCTGCTCCTGCTGGTCCTGATCGGGGTCCTGCTGTTCGAGGCAATCGACATCGGCGGACGCCTGCTGACGCCCTGGCTGCCGAAGTCGCAGCTGGACAGGTAGCGGCGGCGGCGGAGGCAGCATGGACCCCCAGGCCGCCATGGTCTCCCTTCAGGCCGTAACCAAGCGCTTCGAGTCCAGGCGCGGGACGGTCGATGCCGTGATCGACGTTTCGTTCAGTGTGGGACAGGGTGAGTTCGTCTCGATCCTGGGCCCCAGCGGCTGTGGCAAGAGCACGCTGCTGCGGCTGATGGCCGGGGTCGCGCCGGTCAGCTCAGGCGAGATTCGGATGGCTGGCAATCGGGTGAACGGCCCCGTTCGCGGGCTGGGCATGGTCTTCCAGACCCCCGTCCTGCTGGAATGGCGCGACGTGCTGGGCAACGTGCTCCTGCCGCTCGAGATCATGCGAACCACCGGGCAGGATGCGCGGCGACGGGCCCACGAGCTGATCGAGATGGTCGGCCTGGCCGATTTCAAGAGGCGCCTGCCATGGGAGCTGTCGGGCGGCATGCAGCAGCGGGTGGCCATCTGCCGGGCCCTGGTGATCAACCCGCCGATCCTGCTCATGGACGAGCCGTTCGGCGCGCTCGATGCCCTGACCCGGGATGAGATGGCGCTCGAGCTGCTGCGGATCTGGGGCGAGACCCGCAAGACGATCGTCTTCGTGACGCACAGCATCGAGGAGGCGGTCCTGCTCTCCGACCGCGTGGTGGTGATGACCCCGCGACCCGGACACGTCGATCAGATCGTGGACATTGCCCTTCCGCGCCCGCGCACGTCCGAGACTCGCTACGCGGAGCGCTTCACCGAGTACAGCCACCGGCTGCGTGAGGCGATCTTTCAACGCCGAGCCACGGAGGGAGCGGCGTCCCGTCCCGGAGACGAGGGCCTCCGGGACGAGATCGCGTAGCGAGGCCTACGACCCCAGCGCGCCGTCGGTGTAGCCGTCGGGGAGCTGATCGACGAACTCGTTGGTGAAGAATCCGTCGTCGGCCGACAGCTCGCTCCCTTCCTGGCTGTTGACGAAGTCGATGTTGATCTGCATGCGCTCCGCGTCGAAGCTGAAGTACTGGCCGTCGGCACCGGCGAGCAGCTCGGATGCGTTGTCCCAGCTCTCGCGCTCCGGATCGAGCTGCTTGTCCGGGTTGGCAGCGATGAAGGCATCGACTGCCTCATCCGGGTTGTCGAGCGACCAGAGGACCGATTCAGCCCACGCGTTCACGAAGCGCTGCACGACCTCAGGCCGGTCCCGGTATGTATCGCCGTTGGTGGCGATGGCGAAGCCCACGGCCTCGTAGCCATTGTCCGCGTAGGAGAAGCGACCCAGGGTGAGGCCCTCCGCGGCGGCCGCGGCGGCCCGCGGGGGAGCGGTCATTGGACTGCCGGGAATGGCATCCACCTGGTCGGCGATCAGGGCCCCCGTGGTGGCGGCCGGCTCCATGGTGACCAGGGTGTAGCCTGCCGGGTCCGCGCCGTTCTGCTCCATCAGCTCCGGCAGGACCACCAGGTAGGCGTCGCCGGAGGCGCCGCCGATGCTGAGACCCTCGAGGTCGTCGAACGTCTCGATCGAGTTGCGCTCCTCGATGAACAGGAAGCCACCCGGATGTCGCTGCATGTGGACCCCGACCAGCACGATGTCGGCGTCCTGGGTCATCGCCACCATGGCGGTGGAGATGTCGAGCAGGGCAAAGTCGACGGCACCGGCGGCCAGCTGGGCCGCGGTGTTGACCGACCCCTGCCCGGCCTCGATCTGGACGTCGAGGCCCTGCCCCTCGAAGATCGCCTCCGACCCGGCGGCAAAGGCCCAGCTGTGCCAACCCCAGAGCAGGAAGTCGGTGCTGAACCGCACGTCGACGGTCTCCAGGGGAGTCGCCTCGGCGCTCTCCGAGGCGCTGGCCTGCCCCGTCGCCGAGGACGATGCAGCCGGGGAGCTTGTCGCGGCTGTGCACGAAGCCAAGAAGAGCATGAGGACTGCGGCGACCGCCGTCAGGTTCGAAACGGTCGGCCGTGCGCGGGATCCAGCCATGGTCCACCTCCGGAGGGGCACATTGTGGAATGGGAATGGTGCAGCCGGCACCGAAAGATGTCAACGTTAGACAATTAACGAGTCGTGATTCAATCTCAGTTACCTACGCCACGCTCCATCCTCCGTCGACGAGTACGTGCTGCCCGGTGACGTAGCCGGCCCGGTCCGAGACGAGGAACGCCACCACCGATGCAACCTCCTCTGGCCGCGCCACCCGACCCAGCGGCGTTCGCTGCTCCACCCAGCGGCGGTTGGCCGGGACTGCCAGCCAATCGCGCGAGAGCTCGGTCTCGACGTAGCCTGGCCCAACGGCATTCACCCGCACGTGGGGGGCAAGTCGCTTCGCAAAGAACCTGGTGAGCTGGGCCAGCGCGGCCTTCGACGCCTGGTACGGCGCGGGAGCACGGGTGACTCTCTCCCCGGCAACCGACGCCACGTTCACGATGGCGCCGTGCCCGGCGTCGAACATCCGAGTTCCCAGGTCCTGCATCAGCAGGAACGGGACGCGCGCGTTGAGGCCGAAGGTGCGTTCCCAATCAGCCGCCGTGGTTTCCGCCTCCGCCTTGCGGACCAGCACGCCAGCGGCGTTGACCAGGATGCTCACGCCGTCATGCCAGTCCCATGCGCGCTCGACGACTTCCGAGATCGGGGCGACGCCCAGGTCGAGCGGCATCGCCAGAAAGTCGCGACCCAGTGCCGAAACATCGCTGCCGAGCTGGTCGAGGGCGCGAGCGTTGCGCGAGACCGCCACCACGGCTGCGCCGTCCTCGGCCAGCGCGAGGGAGATTGCCCTGCCGATCCCCCGCGATGCGCCGGTAACCAACGCGACCCCGTTGACCATCTGGCCCGCTTGCGTGCTTCAACTGGTATCTCTGATTGGAGATATCGGGCAACATATTAGAGTCGTAACGGGGACACGTCCAGACCAATGCCGCTGTTGTGCGTGGAGTGTGTGTGACCAGGGCGTCAAGCAACTGGCAGGCCGCGGTCGATATCGGCGGCACCTTCACCGACGTGCTGGTGGTTGATCGCTCGTCCGGCGCGTTCTTCATCGAGAAGGTGCTCACGACGTCCGGCGTGCCGGCTGAGGGCGTACGAGACGCGCTTGCCTCCGCGCTGGGCCGCGCGGGGACCAGTGGAGGGCAGTTGGCAACCCTGGCCCACGCGACGACCCTGGTGACCAACGCCGTCATCGAGCGAACGGGATCGCCCACCGCGCTCCTGATCACCGAGGGCTTCCGGGACACGCTCGTCATCGGGCGGGAGCATCGCTACGACATGTATGACGTTCGGCTGGAGAAGCCAGAGCCGCTGGTGCGGCGCCGGGAGACGTATGCCGTCCCGGAGCGCGTCCTGGCCGACGGGACCGTGCTTCGGCCCCTGGACGAAGCGGCGGTGGTGCAGGTGGCCGCGGGCCTCCGGGAGCGGGGGATCGAGGCTGCCGCGGTCTGCCTGCTCCACGCGTACCGCTACCCGGCCCACGAGCGGCGGGTCCGGGAGATCCTCCGCGAGTGCTCCCCGGAGATCCACGTGACCTTGTCGCACGAGGTCGTGGGCGAGCTGCGCGAGTACGAGCGGGCGACGACAACGGTCGCCAATGCCTACGTGCTGGCACTCGTCGAGCGGTACATGAGCCAGCTGGAAGACCACCTTCGCGCTGGCGGGATGCGCAGGCAGCCGTTCGTCATGCTCTCGAGCGGCGGCGTTGCCACCACGGAGACGGCCCGCCGTTTCCCGGTCCGCCTCATCGAGTCCGGCCCGGCCGCCGGGGCTCTGGCCGCGGCCGAATCCGGGCGCCGGATGGACCGGCCCAACCTGCTGTCGTTCGACATGGGCGGCACGACCGCAAAGGCGTGCATCATCGAGGGCGGGCATCCCAGGGTCGCGAGCCAGCTGGAGGTGGGGCGCCTGAAGCGGTTCCGCCAGGGTTCCGGCCTCCCGCTGCAGGTCAGCAGCGTGGACCTCATCGAGATCGGCGCCGGGGGCGGAAGCCTGGCGCGCATCGATCAGTTCGGCCTTCTGCAGGTAGGCCCCGGCTCAGCGGGAGCCGAGCCCGGACCCGCGTGCTATGCCCGCGGGGGATCGCTGCCCACCGTGACCGACGCGGACCTGCTGCTCGGATACCTGGATCCCGGATTCTTCCTCGGGGGGCGGATGCGGCTCGACGTCGACGCTGCGCGCAGGGCGATCATGGACCGGCTCGCCACGCCGCTCGGCCTGGATGCCGCGCGGGCGGCGTGGATGGTCCACGAAGTCGTGAACGAGAACATGTCCAACGCCGCTCGCGTCCACGCGGTCGAGCGCGGCGCCGAGCTGCGTGACCTGCCGCTGTTCGCCTTCGGCGGCGCCGGTCCGGTGCACGCCTACCGCGTGGCCCGGAACCTGGGCGTCGGGCTGGTGATCGCACCCATTGGGGCCGGCATCGGCTCCACCATCGGCCTCCTTGCCGCGCCCATGACCTTCGACTTCGTTCGCACCGCGGTCGCACCCCTGGCGATGCTGGATTGGTCGCTGGTCGGCCGGCTCCTGGCCGAGATGGAGCGTGACGGTCGCCGTCTCCTCAGCCGCTCCGGCCTGCGCGCGCGAGATGTCACCCTCGAGCACGCCGCGGACATGCGGCTGATCGGCCAGGCCCACGACATCACGGTCGAGCTTCCCGGCGAGTCCCCGCGCCGCGGCGACGAAGACCGCCTGCGCGAGGCGTTCCTGCAGACCTACGCCACGCTCTACGGGCGTCACCCTCCGGACGTACCCATCGAGCTCGTCAGCTGGCGCGTCCGGGTGTCCGGCCCGCGACCCGCGTTCCCCATCGGAGCCGAGCCGATGTCGGCGGCGACATCGGCCCAAACCGCCACACCGAAGACAAGACGGCCGGTCTACTTCCCCGAGACCGATGGCTACGCCAGCACCCCGGTCTTCGACCGGTACCGGCTCGTGCCGGGGACGACGATCGCCGGACCGGCGATCGTGGAGGAGCGGGAGTCCACCCTGGTCGTCGGGCCCGATGCCTCGGCGGTCGTCGACGACTACCACAACCTGCTCATGGAGCTGCACCCGTGACGATGCCAGGCCCGGACCCGCTGCTGGTCCAGACCTTCTGGAGCCGGCTCGGGTCGATCGTCGACCAGCAGGCGGCGGCGCTCATTCGAACCTCGTTCACCCCGGCGGTCTCCGAGTGCGGGGACCTGTCGGCATGCGCGTTCGACGCGCGCGGGTTGATGCTGGCGCAGGCCGTGACCGGAACGCCCGGGCATATCAACTCGATGGCCAGGTGCGTGGCCCACCTGCTCGATGTCTATCCCCCGCACACGCTGGTGCCCGGCGACGTGCTGATCACCAACGATCCCTGGATCACGTCCGGCCACCACTACGACATCACCATCGTTACGCCGGCCTTCCACCGGGACCGCCTGGTCGCCTTCTTCGGGAGCATCTGCCACACGGCGGACTTCGGCGGACGGCCGTACGGGCCCGACGGCGTCGACGTGTACGAGGAGGGGCTGGAGATCCCGGTGCTACGCCTGTTCAAGGCCGGCGAGCCGAACCGCGAGCTCTTGCGGGTGATCGAGGCGAACGTCCGATGGCCCGAGCAGGTGATCGGCGACCTGCATGCCCAGGTGGCGGGCAACGCGGTCGGAGCCGACCGGTTGACGCAGTTCATGCGCGCGGCGGACCTCGACCATCTCGACGATCTGGCCGAGGAGCTGATCTCGCGGACGGAGCGCAGCATGCGCGACGCCATCAGGCAGCTGCCGGATGGAACGTTCCACTATTCGACTCGGGCGGATGGATACGGCGAGCCGATCCGGCTGGAGCTCACGATCGTGATCGATGGCGATGAGCTCACCGCCGACTACGCCGGCACGTCGCCGCAGGTCGGCG
>JBOGSY010000119.1:0-6312 GCA_050691915.1 Candidatus Limnocylindria bacterium
TAGGTGCCCTTATAGATGTCGCCGGCTGCCTGGGCGCGGCGCACCATCTCGGCCGAGGCACGAAGGTGATCGGCATCGGTGGTGCGGATGAATCGGTCGTAGCTGATCCCGAAGCGGTCGAATGCCTCGCGCCAGGCGGGCGCCCAGCGGTCGACCAGGCTGCGCGGGTCGGTGCCGTGCTGGCGGGCCAGCGGCTCCACCTGCGCGGAGTGCTCGTCCATGCCCGTCTGGAAGCGGGTCTCCCGGCCGAGCAGGCGGTGGTAGCGCGCGATCGCGTCGGCGCCGATGGCCTCGAACAGCGAGTGCAGCGGCGGCGCCGGGCTGGGGTAGAAGATCGCCGTGGTGATGTAGTAGCGGTCGTCAGCCATGCGCGATCGATCCCCCGGCGTCAGTGCTGGCGGCCCTTGGGCCAGTAGAGCTCCTTGCGGATCTGCTCGGGCGGGAAGCCGCGCCGGGCGGCGATCTCCTCGACCGCGCTCACCATGTCCGGGTTGCCGCACAGGTAGAACGTCGCGTTCTCGGCAATGAGGCCGAGCGCCTCGAGCTGGCCCTCGAGCACCGCCTCGGCCCGGCCGGCCAGGCCATGCCAGTCGGGGCAGAGCTGCGGGCGCGAGACGGTGCCGGCATAGCGCAGCGGGAAGCGGCCGCTGGCGGCCAGCTCCTCCAGCTCCGTGCGCCATGCCAGGTCGTGGTCGCGGCTGACCCCGTGCAGGATCGCGATCTCCCGGGTCCGACCGTGGGCCTGCAGCGTCTTGATCATGCTCATGAACGGCGCCATGCCCGTCCCGGTGGCCACGAACAGGCAGGTCCGCCCGTCGTCCTGGAGCAGGAACTTGCCCTTGGGCCCCTTGATGTTGATGGGATCGCCCAGCTTCAGCTCCCAGAGCAGCGGGGTGAAGGCCCCGCCCTCCACCAGGCGGATGAAGAACTCGTACTCCGTCAGGTCGGTCGCCGGCGAGGAGATGGACATCGGACGCTGGATGAGCTTGCCCTGCAGGCCCATCAGGCCCAGCGTGGCGTACTGGCCCGGATCGAAGGGGAACGGCTCCTCCACGGCCTCGACGCCGACGACCACCAGGCCCTCGGCGATCTCTTCCCAGCGGCTCAGCCGCCCGTTGTAGGGATACGCTTCGCTCATCTCGCGGCATCCTCGCGGTACGGCCTGCGAGGCCGCTTCGCGGTGCGGTTGGGGCGCCAGTATACCGATGCCTCCGCGTGGATCCGCGTGCCGATCGGGCCGGCGCCGACCCGCGGCGCAGGCTCATACTCCGGCCGGGAGGGTGCACCGATGCAGACAGACGGCGTCATGGGGCGCAGCCAGCCCAGGTCCAATGCGTGGGTCCGAGGTGGCACGCCGGCAACGCTGAACCTGGCCGGGCTGCGGCTGCCACTGCTGGAGACCGCGGTGGTGGTCGTGGCCTCCTTCGTCCTGCTGGTGGAGTGGTACCACACCCTGCTGCCGTTCGACGACCACCTGCTGGCCCGTGGGCTCGAGCGCGCCCTGCTCTACGGCCTGGTCCCGCTGGCCGCCCTGCTGCTCCTGCGCCAGCATCCCGGGGACTACGGCCTGCGCCTCGGGGAGTGGCGCGTGGGGCTGCTGGCCGCCGCCGCCGCCGCCGCGGTGGCCACGCCGGTCATCCTGGTCGCCTCCAGCTGGCCGGACGTCCACGCCTACTACCGCCAGGAATCCGTGGAGCCGGTGCGCTTCGCACTGGCCAACGTCCTGGACGTGGGAGCGGCCGAGTTCCTGTTCCGCGGCTTCCTGATGATGGCGCTGGTCCGCTGGTGCGGCCCGCTAGGGGTGGTGCTGGCCACCTTCCCGTTCGTCTTCGTCCACCTGGGCAAGCCCGAGCTGGAGGCGCTCTCGACTGTCATCACCGGCATCGGCTTCGGCTGGCTCGCCTGGCGGACCCGCTCCATCCTCTACGGAGCCCTGCTCCACGTCTACATCCTGACCCTGGTCATGGTGGCCGCCAGCCTCTGACCCGACGGTCTGAGGTGGGTCGTCGCGGCGCTGCGGCCCTCGACGTCGACCAGCTGTCCCTTGGACAGGTGCAGACCGCGGGCAGTAGCAGCGACCCGTCGGGGCGTCCGGAACGAGAGGGGCCCCGGGTCCGGGGCCCCTCTCATGCAACAACGTGTGCGATTGTCGTGCCGCCTCACTCAACTGGCTTCTAGGGGCGTGAGTAGGCAGCAAACGGGTTGTCGTGCATCAGCTTCTGGATCAAATCGGGGGAGACCCCCTCAGCAGCCATGAAGTCAGCGAACTCAAAGATCGAGTTGTAGTCCTGGCTTCCGGGCCACGACACTTCCTCGCCTGGAAATCCGGGATCGTACCAACCCGTGTCGGAACCGATGATGATCTGATCCTCGTAGCCAGCGGCGACCAGGTCTGCGATCCACCCCAAGTTGAGGTCAAAGCCGCCATAAAAGTCGGTCCAGAACCCGCTGCCGATGCCGTCCAGGCTGAGGTAGGCACCTCTTTCGGCGGCGGCCAGCAGGTAGTCAAAGCCTGGATCGTTGCCGCTGCCCCAGGTGCCCTCCAGCTTCGCGCCGTCGGCCCGGGCTGTGACCTGTGTGTGGATCCAGACGAAGCGGTACCTGTCGAGGTCGCAGCCGAAACCTTCAAGCGCATCCATCACGGATAGCGCGGCCGGACCGGAGGTGATGTGGCTGGCGATGGTCGCGTCCGTCTCCCGCGCCACGATGCAGGCCGCCTCGAGAATCTTCTTTTCCGTGAGCGTCATGCCCGTATCGTTCTGGGAGAGTTTGATGAAGCCAGCGGGGACGCCGGTACCACCGACGCCCGGATCGTCGCTCAGCTCGCCCCGCATGAAGTCGGCGATCTCCTCGACCGAGGCGCCGTACACCCAGCCGGGCATGTCATCGGTCACGAAGGGCTCGCGGTAGATCCCGGTGACCATCATGGTCGGGAGATCCGCCTGGTCGGCGACGTACTTGACGATGTCGGGTCGCCGGCCGACGCCGAACGGCGTCGGTTCGACGAAGGTGCCGGCGCCAAGTGCCTTGGCTTCGGCGAGCCACGGCGCGAGGGCTTCGTAGACCTCTTCGGGGGTTGAGCTGAGGAAGTCCTCCGGGGTCGCATCCCCGAGCTCCACAAACATGTGGTGATGAGCAAGGACGTTGCCGATCTCATCCTCGCCCAGCGGGCCGGCCGTGGTGTGGAAGGTCAGTTCGACGCCGCAGTCCTCCCTCCAGTCGGGATTGATGTTGAGCTCGGCCCCGTCGAACGTGGTCACCTGAGCAGCTATCAGCCCCGACCAGGTCTCATAGGCATCAGCGCCAAGGTATGGCTCACTGAGGAAGCAGGCCTCCGCCTGCCATTGAGTGTTGACCGTCTTGTGCACCTTCGAGCTCGAGATCTCCGTGAACTGGAGGCCCGCCAGCCCGGCCGGGAACGGCTGGCAGAAGCCCTCGAAGAGGGTGCGAACGTCGTCGCGGCCCTCGACCGTGACGCCACCCGGCAGCAGGATCTTGATACTGTCCGGATACTGGGCCATCAGACGATCGACATCGCAGCTGTTGAGCGCATCGATATGTTTCGGCAACGACCGCCTCGGGGGTGGGCTGACGAACCAGTTCGGTCTTGGCGACCGCTACGGCAGTGGTCGCGACTCCTACCACCACCATGACTCCAAGTGCGAATATGCGCCGCATTTGCGTCCCTTCTCTCTCTTCTCCTTATCCAGCGGGATAGACAGCGCAAGATCGACCTTCCTTCCCGAACCCGACGGCGACCAACGTGTGCAGGTGGGAGGCAAGGACCCAAAGCGCCTTCCCGCGCGAGTCCGTCCAGACCCTTGGCGGCCAGGGGGATCGCGGGAGGTCTGGACCGATGTCGATCTCGTCGGTCCACGCGATGCACTTGTCAGCCCAGTCCCAAAGGCACCCCGGGGTTCTCGGTGCATTCCGGCGGGCGATCCCTCCTCAGGGAAGGTGTCTCGCGTACTCCGGGCACGTGCGGGCGGGCAAGCTACATTGATGGGGTTCTTCGCAGAATGCGTAGCGGGTCGGGGGGCCTCGCGCTGGCATCGGCTCTTCGTCTCGCGCCGTGGCATCTGGCCGGCGCTTCCAGGGCCGGACGGGGGGACGAACATCCACGCCAAACCCGCTCGATGCCGAAGTGGTACTCCCGCGGGCGTCGGGAGTCAAGACCTAAGCCCGCGCTAGGTGCCGTCCAAGGTGGCAGGCGTATCAACGCTTCCACGCGAGCGGCTGACGACAGCCCGGCGACGACCGCCTGTCCGACGGGAGCTGCTGAAGAGAACGTGCCAGCCCACCGATCGGCCTCCGGCTGTCCCGGAGTGTCAGCCGCACGGTTGGGCCGGCACGCGCCAGGGAGGGTGAGAGTCGCGGGCGTCCGGCGAGGGAGACCGGGCGCCCGCTGCGCAGCTCACAGGGCGACCAGCGCCTCCTCCGATGCCGCCTCGGCGGCCCCGTTCGATGGAGCCGCCGCGGGCATGCCGTCCGGTCCGGCCTGGGCGACGGTCTGCGCCTCCTTGGCGTACTCCTTCTTGCCCCGCCCGGAGAGCATCTCGAGCGAGCCGATCACCACCTCCGTCTTCCAGTGCCGGAGACCGGCGTCGTCGTCCCACTGGCGGGTCTGGAGCCGACCCTCGACGTCGACCAGCTGTCCCTTGGACAGGAATTGCCCGCAGATCTCCGCCAGGCGATCCCACGCGACCAGGTTGTGGTACTCCGTACGCTCGCTGGCACCGCTGCCGCGGTACTCGTTGGTGGCGACCGTGAAGTTCGCGACCGGTTTTCCGGACGGCAGCGTCCGCAGCTCCGGGTCGCGCGTAAGGCGGCCGACCAGCAGGACCTTGTTCATGGGTGAGCCTCTCCTTCCGCCCCGTGGACGGGGCATCGCAGGCGCACCGGGCGAGGCGGCCGCCGTGTCGCTGGAGGCTACCGCGGTCGGCCTTATCGCCGGCTTAGCGCCGGCTTATCGGACGCGCTTGGCGGGCACGTTGAGCGCGTCGCGGGGCACGAGATGGGGGCGCGTCGTGCCGGGGCGAGGTCAGCGCAGCCCGCCCCGGATTGCCGCGTCGGCCGCCCAGCGGATGGTCCCCGACTGCTGGAGCTCCACCGGTGCGGCCAGCGCCACGAGCGCGGCCATGTACTCCGAGGCGAGCATGCCTCGGCCTTCGGTCTCGTCGACGACCAGCAGGACCGAGCCGCCACAGTGCGGCCCGATGGCGTCGCCGCCAAGGTCCACCCGGGCGCACAGCCACACCTGGCCGTAGGCGTCATCCACGAACAGGGCGCCACGCACCTGCAGGCTGTCGGTCCTGGCTGCCGCCAGCGCCTCGTCGACGGTCAATCCTCCCAGGTCGGGCGTTCCCGCCGGGTCCACCACCAGGACCCCATCCCACTCGCCGGACAGGTTGGCCGGAAAGGGATCCGCGTGGGTGACGGCCGTCGGCGTCGGCGTGGGAGCCACCCGGAAGAAGCCGCAGCCGGCGAGCAGCGTGAGCGCCAGGCTGAGCCAGATCCGCCGTGTGGTCCACATTCATCGGCCTCCCCGAACTTCCCGGGCGGGAATGCGTTTGCTCGATGCGGTCCTGACGCCGAGGCGCGGTCCCTGGTTCCGCAGCGAATGGCCAAGGTGTTGTCACTCCTCCGCTGCCTCGCGACAGCCCCGCGACCGGTCACGCGAGAAACGCTCAGCCGCGCTGCGCCGGAGCCGCGTCGTCATCACCGGCGACCTGGACCAGCCGATAGGCCTCGCGACGTCCGACGCCGAGGCCGCGCAGCAGCTGGACGACGCTGCGGTCCGGCAGCCCCGCCGCACGGGCGGCGGTCACGAGCTGCGCGGAATCCGGGCCCGAGCGCGGCGCCGGCGGGACGGGAATGTCGCTGACCACCACACTGAACTCTCCGCGCGCCGCCCCCAGCCGGGCGGCCACCTGCGGCGGTGTGCCGGTCACCACCTCCTCGTGACGCTTGGTCAGCTCCCGACCGGCGGCCACCTGCGCCGCGGGTGCCAGCTCGCCCAGCAGGGCCAGCAGGCCGGCCACGCGGTGGGGGGCCTCGTACAGGATCAGCGGCAGGCCAAGGCCGCCGGCGGCCGCCAGCTGCCGTCCCAGCGCGGTGCGGCGCGCGCCGGCCGGCCGCGCCGGCAGGAAGCCGCCGAAGACGAAGCCGGGAGCCTCCACCCCGGCCAGCGCCATCGCGGCGGTCACCGCCGCCGGCCCGGGGACCACCTCCACCATCGCCCCGCCGGCGCGGGCCGCCGCCACCAGCCGCGCCCCGGGGTCCGAGACGGCGGGCATCCCGGCATCGGTGGTC
>JBOGSY010000120.1:0-6299 GCA_050691915.1 Candidatus Limnocylindria bacterium
GCCAGGGCGAGGCGCTGGCGCGCCTGGATCGCGGCCGCGAGGCGGTGGCCGCCGCGGCCGAGGCGGCGCGCATGTTCGCCAGCCTGGGGCGGGTGGCGGACGAGGCGCTGGCTCGCTACTGGCTGGCCTACGGCCTCTACCTGTCGGACGCGGAGGCGGACGCGCGGAGCATGCTCACCGGCCTGCTGGAGCGGGTGCGTGCCGGCCTGCGTGTTGAGCCGGAGTTCGAGATGCGGCTGCTGATGGCCCTGGCCGCGGTCGAGTCGCGGACCGGCAACTACGCCCAGTCGCTGACCCACCTGGAGGCGGCGCGCGGCATGTCGGACGACCTGGACGACCGGCGGCGAGCCATGTTCCTCTACAACCTGGCCATCAGCTACCGCGAGACCGGGGACCTGGAGGCCGCCATCCGCTCGGGCACGCACGGGCTGGCCCTGCTGCGGGCGGCGGGCGCGTCGTTCGAGTCCGCGCAGATCGAGAACGACCTGGCCATGGCCTACCTGGCCACCGGCAACCTGCCGCGCGCCCGCGAGCTGGCCGGGGTGGCGAGGACCGAGTTCGAGTCCGCCGGGGATGACCGCTACCTGTCGGCCGTGCTCGACACGGAGGCCCAGGTCGCCCTGGCGTCCGGTGACCGGGATGCCGCCATTGACCTCGCCCGGCGGGCGGCGAACCTGGCCCGCGAGTCGGGGAACCGCGCGGTCGAGCTGACGGCCATGCTGACCGAGGCCCGCGCCCTGCGCGCCAGCGGCAGTACGGCGGAGGCGGAGGAGCGGTACGCGCAGGCCGCGGCGGTGGCTCGCGACGGGCAGGTGACATCACGAATGCGCGAGGTCCTGCGCGAGTGGGCCGGGCTGCGGGCAGAGGCCGGCGACCACCGTGGCGCCTACGAGCTGACCAGCGAGGCGCTGGCGGTCAACTGAGTCCGCCGCCTGGTCAATTCGGTATTGACAGGTCGGGTGCGGTGAGGATAGGCTCGCTGCAACGAGTTGGTGTGGGCACCCGCCGGCCCTCCCGGCGGACCAGCTCGAACATCGGGGGAGACGGGATCGGAGAGCGGGCACATCTCCGATCCCGTTGTGTGTTCACTCCCCCGGCGTTGCGATCAGCGTGAACCGGCCGCGCGCCAGCGGCTCGGCCGCGGCCTCCTCCAGGAAGATCAGCATCTCGTAGTCGCCCGCCCCCCAGGCCGCCAGCAGGTCGTCGGTGGGGACCTGGAACGCGAAGGTCCGCGGCTCCGGCAGGATGTGCTGGACCGATGGTTCCTGGACCACGACCCGCCGCGCACCCTCCAGGCGGGTGACCTGCACCAGGATGGCGTCGACGCCCGCCGGCCCGGGCATCGTCACCGAGTAGGCGAACGGATCGCCGCTCCGGAACCGCTCGGTCGCGCCGACCGCGCGGTTGGTGGCGCCATCCAGCCCGGTCCCGAAGGCGATCGCCAACGGTGGGGTCGGGGTCGGATCCGGGGACGCCCCCAGCACGCCCTGCTCGGTGGCGGGCCGTCCGACGATGAACGCGATGGCCACCATCAGCGCGGCGGCCGCGCCCCAGCCGAGCAGGGTCGCCCGCTGCGGAGCGGAGCGCCGCGGGCGCGCGTCCGGCAGCCGGCGACGAGCCTGGGATCGGCGTCGCACCATGTCGCCCCACACTCTAGCCAGCCCGATCCGGCTAGGATTGCCGCCATGGCACGCCGCCTCTTCATCTTCGACCGACCGGAGCGCTTCGTGGCCGGGACGGTGGGTGCGCCGGGGGAGCGGACCTTCTTCCTGCAGGCTCGCAAGGCCGGCGCGGTGGTCAGCGTGGCACTCGAGAAGGCGCAGGTGGCCGCCCTGGCCGATCGCCTGGGCGACCTGCTCGACGCCGTCGGCGACGAGGCCGTGGCGCCAGCCGAGGAGCTCGACGATCGGCCCCTGGACGAGCCCCTGGTCGACCTGTTCCGGGTCGGGGCCATGGCGCTGGCATGGGACCCCGCCACCGGGCGGGTCGTGATCGAGGCGCAGCCGGCGAGCGCGGACGGGGACTACGTCGAGGTGCCCGACGAGGCGGACGACGGACCGGACCTCGTGCGCGTTCGGATCGATCCGCCCCAGGCGCGCGAGTTCATGCGCCGCGCCACGGCCCTGGTCGCGGCCGGCCGGCCGGCGTGCCCGTTCTGCGGCCAGCCGATCGAGGCCACCGGCCATTTCTGCCCGCGGACGAGTCTGAACTGATGACCGACGCCGCCCCGGCCCCCGAGCACGCCGGCTTCGACGCCCCGCTGCGCATCGATTGGCTGGAGGCGGCCGAGCTCGGTTCGGCCGGCGGCCGGCTGGGGCTGACCTTCCTGCCCGGCAAGCGCGGCGCCTCGGTGCGTTATCCGGGGCACGTCTATCGCCGCGACACCGCCACCGACCTGGCGGCCATGCGACGCATGGGGGTGGTCCGGCTGATCCTGCTGGTGGAGGACGGCGAGCTCGTCCGCTGGGGGGATCCGGGACTGGTGGCCCGGGCACGGGCCGTTGGCCTGGACGTGCGGCGCCATCCGATCGCCGACGGGACCGCACCGCGCTCGGCGGCGATCATGGACGCGATCCTTGCCGACGTCACCGATGCCCGGGCCCGCGGGGATGTGGCCGTCGCCTGCATGGGTGGGGTCGGGCGCAGCGGGATGGTGGCCGCCTGCGCGCTGGTCCGCGCCGGCCTGGCGCCGGCTGCCGCGATCCGGCGCGTGCGCGACGTCCGTCACCCGACCGCGGTGGAGACCCGCCAGCAGGAGGAGTTCGTGGCCGCCTACGCGGACCGCGCCGCGACCTCCGCCTGATCCGCGCCCGGTGCCGCGCTCCCGTCCGTCGGGCGGTGATGGATGGGGCCGGCCAGCCGCTCGAACTCGAGCATCAGGCGGCGCAGCAGGGCGTTGAGCTGCTCCTTCTCGGCGGGGTCCAACGCGGAAGCGATGAGCGCCTCCTTCTGCGCCTGCGCGCCGACGGAGTCCTGCCAGGCCCGCCACCCGGCATCGGTCAGCTCGACCTGGAGCGAGCGCCGGTCGATGGGGTCGGGCAGGCGCCGGACCAGGCCCGCGGCCTCGAGCCGGTCGAGGCGATTGGTCATGGCGCCCGATGAGAGCCCCAGGTCGTCCGCCAGGTTGCCGGGAGTTCGCCGGTAGGGCGGTCCGGAGCGGCGCAGGGCGCCGAGCAGGCGCCACTCGCCGCGGTCGATGTTGAACTGGGCGAGCGTCTCGTTCATGGTGCGGTCCAGGTACTTGTTCAGCTTCTGGATGCGCTCCACGACGCCCTCGGTCGCCAGGTCGATGTCGGGAAGCTCGGTCCTCCAGATCTCCAGCATGCGGTCCACGCCGTCCGTGCCGGCCGGTGACCGGGTCGCCTCACGATTCCGTCCCATACGCGGATTCTCCACGTTAAACCTCTTGACGTCAAGAGATCCGCCTGCTAGACTCACCGCAGATGGTTTGATATCAAGATTCTTATGGTAGAGCGATGCGCCGCGGGCGCATCGCAGCGGAGAGCGACATGTTCCAGGTTCACGATCCACTGGCCCTCCGCCTCCACGCTCAGGCGCAGCGGGAGGCACTGCGGGCCACCATGGCCGCATCGCGTGCGGGCAATGCGCGCCGGCGCGACGGCGGCTGGCTGCTGAACGCCGGCGAGCGGCTGGCGCCCGAGGCCGCGCAGCGGCTGCGGCCGGCGGCCGACTGCCAGTAGCCCGCTGCACCGCTGCCCGAGCAGCGGCAGACAGCGGGCCTGAACGGGCGTCCGGCGAGGCACCACGCCGGACGCCCGTCTTCCGTGTCCGGCCGCCCGTACACTGCCATTCATGGGCGAGCGCTACGACGCCATTGTGATCGGGCTCGGCGGGATGGGCAGCGCAACCGCCTACCACCTTGCACGCCGCGGCCAGCGGGTGCTGGGCCTGGAGCAGTTCGACTTGCTCCACGAACGGGGCTCGTCGCACGGCCTGACCCGCATCATCCGCCTGGCCTATCACGAGCATCCCTCCTACGTGCCCCTCCTGCGCCGCAGCTACGAGCTGTGGCACGAGCTGGAGGCGCGCGTGGGCGAGCGCCTGCTCATCACCACCGGCAGCCTGGAGGGCGGCCCTGAGGATGGGCCCATGTTCCGGGGCGCCCTGGAGGCCGCCAGGCTGCACGACCTGCCGCACGAGGTGCTGGACGTCTCTGCGCTGCAGCGACGGGTGCCCGCCTACCGCGGGCTGGATCCGTCGACCCGAGTGGTGTGGCAGCCGGATGGCGGCTTCCTGATGGCCGAGCGCAGCGTGCTGGCCCACGTCAACCAGGCGATGGCCCACGGGGCGGACCTGCGCTTCCGGGAGGCGGTGGGCGCCTGGCAGCCGACCGCGGCCGGCGGCGTGGAGGTCAGCACCGATCGCGGCGCCTATGAAGCGGATCGGCTGCTCATCTGCGCCGGTCCCTGGGCGGCCCGGCTAGTCCCTGCCCTGGCCGATGCGATCGTCACCGAACGCCAGGTGCTGGCCTGGCTCCAGCCGACGCGGCCAGAGCTGTTCGAGCCGGCCCGCTTCCCCGTCTTCGTGCTCGACGTGGAAGAGGGCAGCTTCTACGGCTTTCCGGTCCACGATACGCCCGGATTCAAGTTCGGCCGCTATCACCACCTGCGCGAGCCAATCGACCCCGATGACCCCGACCGCTCGACCCGCCCCGACGACGAGGCCCTGCTCCGGGCCTTCGCGGCGCGGTACCTGCCCGACGGCGCGGGCCCGACCGTGAGCCTCAAGGCCTGCATCTTCACCAACTCGCCGGACGAGCACTTCATCATCGACCGGCTGCCCGAGTCGCCGCAGGTCAGCGTGGCGGCCGGGTTCTCCGGCCACGGGTTCAAGTTCTGCAGTGTGGTCGGCGAGGTGATGGCCGACCTGGCGATGCACGACGCGACGAGCCACGACATCGGTCTCTTCCGGCTGAGCCGGTTGGGATCCTGAACCGATGATCGCCCCGCGCCCCACCATCGCCGCGGCGATGGTGGGCGCGGCCCTCCTGGCGGCGTGCGGCGAAGCGACCCATTTCGGCAGCCTGGACCAGGCGGCCGAGCACTACGGCATCGATCCCGCAGCCCTCACCGTGGTCGACGACCACCGCACCGTCGCCGCCGTCGCCGGCGAGGCCGGCAGCGTGGAGCTGTGGGGATTCAGCCGCGAGTCGGCCGGCTGGACCCGCTCGCTCAGGGCCACCCGCCAGACGGAGGGCGAGGCCTACACCGTCTTCCTGGTGACGCAGCCGGCCGGCGACGTCTGGGCCGGCTCGTACGCTTTCGGGACGGCGGGGGCCGATGCCGCCCGGGTGACCCTCGACCGCACCGGCGAGGTCGGGGGCGCGGTCCGAGATGGCCACTGGACGATCGTCGGCCTGGCGCCGGCCGTAGCACCGGCAGAGCTCTCCTGGCGGTTCCTGGGCGCCGACGGCACGCCGCTCCGGGTGGGCATCGGCGAGGTGCCACCCCAGCCGTAGCCGGTGGCTGCCGGCGGAGGCATCGGTCTCGCCGAAGGTACGGCCCCAGTACTGCACCACACCGCACCTGGTGGGATAGGTGGGGTCGGCCGGAAGGTGCCCGTAAGCCGGAGGTACTAGATCGCCATAGGCGGGTCGGGCCATGACGGTCATGCTCCGGTCGTAATTCGTATTCATCGGATGCGCCCGACATGACTCTCACCAACTACACCCAGATGACGCCGACCCGACGGGTCCTGACCGTCGCCGGCGTGGCCACCATCGCGTTCTCGCTCCTCCTCTCGATCGGGCCGGTGCTCGCCGCCCCCGGCGGGAACGGCAACGGGAACGGGAATTCCAACGCCAATGCCGGCACCATCAAGGTCCACGACGCCCTCACCGGCCTGGAGGCCTCAGAGCTGGGCAACGAGCCGTGGGTCTGCTCGTTCTGGATCGGCTTCTATGCCGCCGATCCCAGCGAGGCCGGCACCTGGGAGCTCTTCAGCTGGCCGCCGACCGGCGACGGCACGCTCCTGGATTGGGGTTCCTACGACACCACCGGGGATGGGGTGGACACCACCGGCACCCTGAGCCCCGCGGCGGGCCACTATCGGTTCGAGTGGCTCAAGGACGGCGACAGCAACGCGAAGAACAAGACGCTGTGGGTCGCCGACGAGTGCGAGGGCGAGGAGGATCCGGTCCAGGATCCCAGCGACCCGAGCGACGAGTCCAGCCCGTCGGACGAGTCCAGCGCGAGCGACGAGTCCACCCCGAGCGACGAGTCCAGCCCGAGCGACGAGTCGGCCCCGAGCGACGAGTCGACCCCGAGCGACGAGTCGAC
>JBOGSY010000121.1:0-6250 GCA_050691915.1 Candidatus Limnocylindria bacterium
GATGCTGGCCGCTGCGATGGAGGCGCTGATCGCGTCGCCGTCGATGATCGCGCGCTGCGGCAGGTCCACGTCGCGTAGGCTGAGGGCATCGATGACCAGGTGGTCCGGGGGCTGCGGCAGGCGCCCCAGCGCCTGGCCCATGGCCAGCTTGGTGGCCTGCAGGATGTTGATGGCATCGATCACCTCGACCTCGATGCAACCGACCCCGACGGCCTCGGCGCGGTCCAGGATCTGGGCATACAGGGCCTCGCGTCGCGACCGGGGCAGGACCTTGCTGTCGCGCAGGCCCTTGATCCGGTGCCGCTCGGGGAGGATCACGGCGGCCGCCACCACCGGCCCCGCCAGCGAGCCACGGCCGACCTCGTCGAGCCCGGCGATGCTGCGGAAGCCCGCCAGGCGCAGCTCGCGCTCGTGGCGCATGTGGGCATCCCGGGGCCGTGGCTGCTTGCGACGCGCCGAGCGTCGGAGGGCGACCGATCCCAGAGGGAGATCGGTCATGCGGGTCAGCGGCGCTCGCGGAGGGTGGCCGATTTGCCGACCCGCTTGCGCAGGAAGTAGAGCTGGGCCCGACGCGCGACACCGTGGCGCACCACCTCGATCTTCTCGACGCGCGGCGCGTGCACCATGAAGGTGCGCTCGACACCGACCCCGCTGGCGATCCGGCGCACTGTTATCTGCTGGTTCAGGCCGCCGCCGCGCATCCGCATCACCGTGCCCTCGAAGACCTGGATCCGCTCGCGGTTGCCCTCCACCACCTTGACCGAGACGCGCACGGTGTCGCCCTGCGCGACCTTCGGCACGTCGGTGCGGAGCTGCTCGCGCTCGAGCTCCTTGATGGCATCCATGATGGGGCGACCTCATTATCGCGGGCTTACCCGCGGCTTATCGGGCTGTCTGCCAGCCGCGCGGAGGCTCCGTTTGGCGCGGCCGCGGGCGCGAAGAACGCGACCGATTGACCTCGGCCGCGACCGGCGGAGTATAGCAGCGCGCCCACGCCAGCGGCAAGGCGCGCCCACGCCAGCGGCAAGGCGCGCCCGCGCCAGCGGCCTAGGGCTCCAGCTCCGCGCGCAGCTCGTCCAGGAGCAGGCGGTCGTCGTCATCCAGAGGGGCGCGCTCGAGCAGGTCCGGGCGTCGCTGCAGCGTGCGCCGCAGCGCCTCCCGCCGCCGCCAGCGGTCCACCTCGCCGTGGTGTCCGGACAGCAGGACCGGTGGGACGTCCATCCCGCGGAACGACTCGGGCCGGGTGTAGTGCGGATGCTCCAGCAGGCCGGCGGCGAACGAGTCGGAGCTCGCCGATGCCTCGTCGATGACGCCCGGGACCAGCCGCGCCACCGCGTCGATCACGACCAGCGCCGGCAGCTCCCCGCCGGTCAGCACGTAGTCGCCGATGCTCAGCTCGCGGTCCGCCAGCGTGCGGGCCCGCTCGTCGACCCCCTCGTAGCGGCCACAGACCAGCGCCAGGCGCGGCAGGCCCGCCAGCTCGCGCGCGAGCGCGTCGGTGAGACGCTCCCCGGCCGGGTCCAGCAGCACCACGTGCGCTCCGGCGGTCCGCAGCGGGTCGACGGCGGCATGCAGCGGCTCGGGCCGCAGCACCATGCCCGCCCCGCCGCCATACGGGTAGTCGTCCACGGTGCGGTGGCGACCCAGCCCCTGCTCGCGCAGGTCGTGGACGGCCACCTCCACGATCCCGCGATCCAGCGCCCGACCGATGATCGAGGTGCGCAGGGGCACCTCGAACAGCTCGGGGAAGAGGGTCACCACGTCGATGCGCAGGCGCGGTCCGGCCATGAGCCCTAGCGGACCTCCTCAGGCTGGTAGTCGACCACCATCCGCCCGGCGCCCAGGTCGATGGAGCGCACCACGCTGCGCAGGGCGGGCACCAGCAGCTCGCCGCCGGGGCCTTCGATGCGGTAGACCTCGTTCTCGCCGGCGCGGAAGACCTCGACCACCGAGCCGAGCTGGCTCCCGGCGACATCGGTCACCGCCAGGCCCACGATCTGGTGCCAGTAATAGGTCCCCTCCGGCAGCGGCTTCGCCTCGACCTCCAGGTAGCGTCCGACGAGTGCCTGCGCCGCCTCGCGGCTGTTCACCCCTTCCAGGCCGATGATCATCCGCCGGCCTCCGGCCTCCTGGCTGCGCACGCTGCGCGCAGCCGCCTCGTCCTCCAGGAAGACCGATGCCCCCACCGCCAGGCGGTCGGCGACGTCGGTCAGCGGCTCGACCCGCAGGGCGCCGGTCAGGCCCTTGGCGCCCAGGACGCGCGCGACGGCCAGCCGCTCACTCGTCGCTGATGATCTCCAGCTCGACGTGGCGGCCGTCGCGGGTGCCCATCACCCGCAGCAGGCTGCGGATGGCGTTCGCGATCCGCCCGTCGCGGCCGATGACGCGCCCCATGTCGTCCTCGTCGACAGTCAGGACCAGGGAAACCTCGTCGCCCTGCTCCTCGACCTCGACCCTGACGGCGTCGGGCTTGTCGACCAGGGAACGGGCCACGTAGTCCAGGAACTCCTTCACGCGTCCGCCTTGGTCGCGGCCTTGGCCGGCGCCTTTCGCGTGCGAGGGGCTCGTGCCGCGGGCTTGTCCGGGCTTGCGGTGGAGGCCCGCGCCGGGGCCGATGCCGGGGCGGCGTTGGCACCGATGCCGGCCTGGCGCATGAGCTTGGCCACCGTTTCGGAGGGACGGGCTCCCTTGCCGATCCAGGCGTTCAGCCGCTCGGCGTCGATCTGGACGGTGGCCGGATCGGTCAGGGGGTTGTAGAAGCCCAGGATCTCGAGCGCGCGTCCATCGCGCGGCTTGCGGCTGTCAATGGCGACCACGCGGTAGCTGGGGCGCTTGGTCGCGCCCACCCGCGTCAGTCGAATGCGTACTGCCAAGAGGTCATCCTTCCTTGTCGTTGCCTGTCAAATCGTGTCGATGCTATGCCCTTGGCGTGCTCAACGCACGGTCAGGACGACGTGGAGCTCGCTCTGGTCGTCGCGGGCCGGCGTGGTGATGGCCAGCGCCCCGATCTCGCGCAGGATATCGCCAACCTCGCCGCTGATGCCCAGCGCATCGCCGGTCGCGTCCACCACGGCTGCCACGTCGACGAACGCCTCGTTGCCACCGCGCGTGCCGGCCAGCTCCCAGGCCGTCCGGTACCGGTCGGTCGCCGCCAGCGAGCTGCCGTCGGCCCGGGCCCGCAGCGCCTCGCCGACCTGGTCGGCCCCGAGCCCAGCCACGATCACCCCGTCACGCACGGCGAAGGCCACCGTCCCGAGGTCCGGGACGCGCAGGAGGGTGATCGTCTCACCGTCGACGTCGGTCTCCTCCACGCTGGCGCCGCGATCGCGCAGCGCATCGCGCAGGCGATCGAGCGAGGCCTGCGCCGCGTCGGGGTCCGACGGCCGGAGCAGGAGCAGCCCGTCCGGCGAGGAGCCGTCGAGCCCGCCCAGGGCGATCGCCGCGTCCCGGTCGAAGAGCGGCAGCAGGTCGTCGTCGACGTTGATGCCCAGGCCCAGGGCGGCCACCGCGCGCAGCTGGTTGAGCGCGTCGGCGATCGGCTCGCTGCCCCGCCCGCCGAGCTGCTCCTCGGCCGCCGCGAAGGACTGGCTCAGGCCGAAGACGACCAGCTCCGCCTGCGTATCGGCCGGCATCCACTCGGCCAGGCTGGACGGCTCACTGGCCAGCGCGAATGCCTCGCGGGCGGCGGCTGACGCGGCATCGGCGTCGAATGGTGCGGACCCCGCAACGCGGAGGCCCTCGTTCTCGGCCAGCAGGGCGAAGCTGGCCGTCGAGTAGCCGTCAAGCTGCTCCTCCGCGCCTGCCGCGGCGGCGATCCCACTGAGGTCCAGGTAGGCCGCCGCCAGGTGGTCGGCCGGCAGGCGGCGCATGGCGGCGGCGAAGCCCGCCTGGCCGGAGAGCGAGGCATCCCGGCCGGCATCCGCATTCAGCGCGGCCCGCACCGCCGCCGCATCCTGGCCCATCACCAGCAGGTCGTCCAGCAGCGCCCACGCCCTGTCCGCGCCGCTCACGATCTCCTCGCCTTCGTAGGTGGACGACTGGCCGGGCGCCAGCCGCTGAAGGGCGGCGCCGGCCGCCTCCGGGTCGCGCACCGCCACGAGCAGGACCGCGCGCGGCTGCAGGACGGCGTCAGGCGTCCCGGGAGCGATCGCCAGCGCCAGCTGGTTGCCGAGCCACGGCCGGAGATCGCCCTCGTAGTCCAGCCCGGCGTCGCCCAGCAGCCGGGCGCTGATCTCGTGAATCTTCTGGTCCAGGCTGGCGGCGTCGGCGAAGCCAGGGACGCGGCCGAGCAGGTTGGCCAGGTTCATCTTCTGCCCGCTGGACGGCTGCAGGTAGACGGTGACGTAGGCGACGGTATCCGCCGGCGCCGCGCGAGCCGCGCGATCGGTCCCGGCGGCGAAGAGGAACAGGTAGCCGGCGACGACCACGATGCCGGTCAGGCCGAGGAGGGTGGTGAGGGCGACGACCAGGCGCTGCACGCGGCTAGCGCCCCAGCATGCCGCGCAGGCCGCCGATGTTCGGCAGGCGGCCCGTGCCCAGCTGGCGCACCAGCTTCTGCATCTCCACAAACTGCTTGAGCAGCCGGTTCACGTCGGCGGTGGTGGTGCCGCTGCCCAGGGCGATGCGCCGGCGGCGGCCGGCCTTGATGATCTCCGGCCGGCGGCGCTCCTCCGGCGTCATGGAGTCGATGATCGCCTCGATCCGCTTCAGCTGGCCGTCGTCCACGGCCTGCTGCGCGGCGTCGGCCATGCCGCCCGCCCCGGGGATCATCTGCAGCACCTGGCCGATGGGGCCCATCTTCTTGACCTGCGCCAGCTGGCTGCGGAAGTCGTCCAAGGTGAAGCGCGACTCCATCATCCGCTGGGCCACCCGCGCCGCCTCGTCCTGGTCGACGGTCTCCTGCACCCGCTCGACCAGGGACAGGATGTCGCCCATGCCCAGGATGCGCTGGGCCAGCCGATCTGGATGGAACGGCTCGAAGCCGTCCGTGCGCTCCCCGGTGCCGATGAAGCTGACCGGCAGCCCGGTCACGCTCCGGATGGAGAGCGCCGCGCCGCCGCGTGCGTCACCGTCCATCTTGGTCAGCACCAGCCCGGTGACCGGCAGCCGGTGGTGGAAGGCCTCCGCCACCCGGACCGATTCCTGCCCGGTCATGGCGTCCAGCACCAGCAGGGTCTCGGCGGGGGTGACGCTGCCGGCGATCCGCACCAGCTCGTCCATCATCGCCTCGTCGACATGCAGGCGGCCGGCGGTGTCCAGCAGGACCACGTCGTGCCCGCGCTGGCGAGCGGCGTCGAGGCCGGAGCGGGCGACCTCCAGCGCGGGGGTGCCCACCGGTCGGGTGTGGACTTCGATCCCGACCCGGTCGCCCAGCTGCACCAGCTGGTCCACCGCGGCGGGACGGTAGACGTCGGCGGCCACCAGCAGCGGCCGGCGACCTTCCTTGCGCAGGCGGACCGCCAGCTTCGCCGCCGTGGTCGTCTTGCCCGACCCCTGGAGGCCCACCAGCATCACCACCGCCGGCCGCCCGTCCAGCTTCAGGACGTGGCGCTCGCCACCGAGGACCGCCACCAGCTCGTCGTGGACGATCTTGACCACCTGCTGGCCGGCGTTCAGGCCGGAGAGCACCTCCAGCCCCAGGGCGCGCTCGCGCACCCGGGCCACGAAGTCCTTGACGACCTTGAAGTTGACGTCCGCCTCGAGCAGCGCGAGGCGGATCTCGCGCAGGGCGACGTCGAGGTCGGCCTCGGTGATCCTGGACTTGCCACGCAGGCGCCCGGCGACCGCCTGCAGGCGCGCGGAGAGAGATTCGAACATGGGTGGACCGATACGGGGGCTGGCTCGCGAAAGCGGCTGCCCATTCTAGGGGTCGCCGGTCGCGGCGGCAACGCGCGGCGCGGCGGGCTACCCGCCCAGCAGCCAGTCGACGTAGGCCTGGGGGTCGAAGGGGGCCAGCTGGTCGATCTCCTCCCCCACCCCGGCGAACAGGATCGGGACGCCCAGGCGGTCGGCTGCCGCCACCGCCACGCCGCCCTTGGCCGTGCCGTCCAGCTTGCTGAGCACGATGCCGGTGACCCCCGCCTCGCGACTGAAGGCCTCGGCCTGGGAGAGGCCGTTCTGCCCGGTCGTGGCGTCCAGGACGAGCAGGACGTGGCGCGGCTGCCCCGGCAGGCGGCGCTCGATGACGGTCCGAATCTTGGTCAGCTCGGCCATGAGCTGCGGCTTGTTATGGAGCCGGCCGGCGGTGTCG
>JBOGSY010000122.1:0-6230 GCA_050691915.1 Candidatus Limnocylindria bacterium
CGGCCCATCTCCGCGGCGGGCCCGCTCGTGGGCCTCGCGCGCGGCGGCGTAGCAGGCCAGCGGGTCGCTGCCGTCGACCAGCACGCCGGGGAAGCCGTAGCCCTGGGCCCGGACGGCGACCCGGCCGCCGCCGACCTGCTTGTCGAGCGGCACGCTGATGGCGTACCCGTTGTTCTCGCAGACGAAGATCACCGGCAGCCGATGGACGCCGGCGAAGTTCATGGCCTCGTGGATCTCGCCCTGGTTGCTGGTCCCCTCGCCGAACGAGGTCATGGCCACCACGTCGTCGCCGCGCACCCAGGCGCCCATCGCGATCCCGACCGCGTGCAGGACCTGGGTCCCGACCGGGGACGAGAGGCTGACGATGTTGTACGGCGCCCCTCCGTAGTGGCCCGGCATCTGCCGCCCGCCGCTGCTCACGTCGTCGCCCTTGGCCAGGTGGGCGGTGATGATGTCCTCCGCGCTCATGCCGAAGGTGATGGCCGAGGCGATGGAGCGGTAGTACGGCGCCAGCCAGTCTCGGTTGCGGCGCAGGACGGCGGTGGTGGCGACCTGGGCGCCCTCGTGACCCTGCCCGCTGATGATGAAGGCGATCTTGCCGGCGCGCTGCATGAGCCACATCCGCTCGTCCACGGCGCGGGCCAGCAGCATCTGGCCGTACATCGCCAGCACCTCGTCGTCGGACAGCCCGAGCTCGGCGTGGCGGGGCCGCGTCTCCGTCTTGGCCACTCTGTTCTCGACCTCCCTAGACGTGGATCGCCGCGCCGTCGACCGCCAGGGCGGCCTCGGCGAGGACCTCGGTCAGCGTGGGATGGGCGTGGACCGACATCGCGATCTCGCCGACGGTGCCCTCCACCAGCCGGGCCAGGGTCGGCTCCGCCAGCAGGTCGCCGGCATGCGGTCCGATGACGTGGGCTCCCAGCAGGACGCCCGTCTCGGCATCCGCCACCAGCTTGGCGAAGCCGTCGATCTCTCCCACGATCGTCGCCTTGCCCAGCGCGCGGAAGGGGAACGACCCGACCTTGACCTGGTGACCGGCCGCGCGCGCCTCCGCCTCGGTCATGCCCACCGAGCCGATCTGGGGCCGGCAGAAGGTCACCCGCGGCATCAGGTCCATGCGGACCGGCTCCGGGTGGCGGCCGGCGATGGTCTCGACCGCCACCACCGCCTCGTGGCTGGCGACATGGGCCAGCGCGAAGCCGGGCACGATGTCCCCGATGGCGTACAGGTGCTCGACCCCGGTCCGCATGAGCTCGTCCACCCTGACGTAGCCCCGCTCCAGCTGGAGGCCGGAGATCCCCTCCAGGCCGATGCCCTCGGTCAGCGGCCGTCGCCCGACCGCCACCAGGATCACGTCCGCCTCCGCATCGGTCCGCCGGTCGCCCTCGCGCGCGGCGATGGCGAACCGAAGGCCGCCATCGGTCCGGGCGATGCTCTCCGGGTCGATGGTGGACGAGGTGTGGATGGCGATGCCGCGCTTGCGGAAGGCGCGGTTGAGCTCCTTGCTGACGTCCGGGTCCTCCAGCGGGACGACCCGGTCTGCGAACTCGACCAGGATGACCTCCGCCCCCAGGTCGCGGTACAGGCTGGCCCACTCGACCCCGATCGCGCCGGCGCCCACGATGGCGACCCGGCCCGGGACGTCGTCACGCTTGAGCGCCTCGTCGGAGGTGATGATCCGCTCGCCGTCGGCCTCCAGCCCCGGCAGCGTGCGCGGGGCGGAGCCGGTGGCCAGGATCAGGTCGGTGGCGCTCGCCTCCACGTCACCGGACTCTCCCCCCGAGACCCGCACGCCGGTGGGTCCGGTGAGCACGCCGTGGCCCCGGATGACGGTCACATTGTTCTTCTTCATCAGGAACTCGACGCCCTTGACGTGCTTGTCGACCACGGCGTCCCGCCGCCGGCCCAGGGCCGCCGCGTCCAGGCTGATGCCGTCGCCGCCGAGCAGGCCGAACTCGGTGCCCTGCTCGGTGACCCGATGCAGCAGCTCCGCCGTCTCGAGCAGCGCTTTGGACGGAATGCAGCCGCGGTTGAGGCAGGTGCCGCCCAGCGCGTCGCGCTCCACCAGGCCGACGCTGAGGCCCAGCTGGGCGGCGCGAATGGCGCCGACGTAGCTCATTCCCCCGCCCAGGATGAGCAGGTCAAAGCGTTGTGGATCGGTCATTGGACTCCCTGTGGCGGACGCTCCAGGGAGCGTCCCTCGTGGGCGGTGAGCGCGGCGCGCCAGTCGTCCGGCACCGGCATCGGTCCCCCGGCCCGGTAGTCGTAGGCCACCAGCACCGAGGCCGCCCGCGCCAGCTCGCGACCCTCGCGCACGCGCAGCCGGTGGGACATGGCGAAGCTGCTGCGACCGATCCAGTCCACCCGCGACCCGATCTCCACGGCGTCCTGGAACAGGATGGGGGAGACGTAGTCGACCTTGATCATGGCCAGGATCAGCGGCATGCGACCGACCGGGTCCACGGTCAGCACGTCGCGCAGGTATCGCACCCGCGCCTGCTCCACGTAGGTGGAGACGACCGCGTTGTTGACGTGCCCGAAGGCGTCGATGTCGCGGAATCGCACCTCGATGGGCGTGCGGTGGCGAAAGTCATCGGTCACGGAGGTCCGATTCTAGAGGGCTTCACCGATGCGGGCCAGCAGGCCGGCCAGCATGGTGGTGCGCGGCACCACGCTGTCGAGGTCGAGCCACTCGTCGGCCGAGTGGTCGTCCCCGCCGACGGGACCCAGGCCGTCGAGGGTCGGGACCCCGGCCGCGGCGGTGGTGTTCGCATCGCTGGCCCCACCGGTCAGGGTCTCGTTCACGGCGAAGCCGATCTCCGCCGCGACGGCCCGGGCCAGGTCCGCCAGGCGTCCCGCTGCCGGCGAGCGCTCCATGGGCGGGTGGAAGGCGATGCGCTGCACGGCTGCCGCCACGCCCTCGGTGGCGGCCTCCGCCACGATGCGCTCCACCTCGGCTGCGGCGGTCTCGAACTCCGTGGCGGTGGCGGCCCGCAGGTCCAGCCGGACCCGGCACTCCGCCGCGACCACGTTGGGACGGGTGCCGCCCTGGATCACGCCCGCGTTCAGGGTGACGGTCGGCCAGCGGCCGTTCAGCTCGTGGAGGGCCACCACCCGCCGCGCGGCGGCCAGGATCGCGGAGCGTCCCTTCTCCGGTTCCACGCCGGCGTGTGCGGCGCGGCCGGTGAACGTGGCCAGCAGGTCGGCGATTCCCTTGCGGGCGCTGACGATGTCCCCGTTGGCGCGCGCGCACTCCAGCACCAGCGCCGCGTCGTGCTCCCCGGCCAGCTGGCGGATGATGGGCGTGCTGAACGGGGAGCCGATCTCCTCGTCGGGGTTGGCCACGAAGGTGGCGTTGGGCCGGAGGCCGGCGGACTGCAGCGCGGCCAGCGCGTGCAGGCCGGCCAGCAGCCCGCCCTTCATGTCGCTGGTGCCCGGGCCCAGCGCCCGCCGGTCGCGGACCGTGAACGGTCGCTCGGCGGCGGTGCCGGGGTCGAACACGGTATCCATGTGACCGATGAGCAGGACGCGCGGCCCTTCTCCCGGGAGGCGCCCGACGACCAGGTCACCGACCTGCGGCGCGCCGTTCCCGGCGGCGATCCGCTCGACGGCCGCTCCCAGCTCGGCCAGGGAGGCGGTGACCGAGTCCGCCACCCGGTTCACGCCGGCCGGCGTGTACGAGCCGGAGTCGATGCCGACCAGCGCGCTGAGCTCGGCCAGGTAGCGCGGAAATCGCTCCTGGACGGCGTCCGCGAGGCCGGGCGGGAGGGGCATGGCGCGTGAGTATACTGCCGGCCATGCCGCAGGACGTGCAGCCCACGGCCGGGCTGGAGCTGCTCGAGCTGCGGGTCCTGGACGGCCCGAACCGCTTCACCACCCGCCCCGCGGTGAAGCTCGAGTTCGGCGCGGAGGAGCCCGGCATGGCGGGGACCGCAGCCGAGGCCGCCGGCGAAGCCGTCCGCCGGCTGCACGAGGGACTGGACCTGGCTCCCCCGCGCGTCGTCCTCCGCCACTCGGTCGATGGGCGGCGGGCGGCGGTCGCCTACGGCTGGCGTCGCCGCACCATCTCGCAGGCGATCGGCGCCGCCGCGGCGCGGATCGCGCTGGGGTCGAGCACCTCGCGGCGCGAGCTGCGCGCGCTGCGGGCGGTGGCCCTCGGACCGCTGCCCAGCCTGCCCGCGGCGCGGGTCCCGATCGTGGCCGTCACCGGCACCAACGGGAAGAGCACCACCACCCGGCTGATCGCCCACGTCGCGGCGCGGGCCGGGATGCGGGTCGGGATGACCAACTCGGACGGCATCTTCGTCCGCGGCGAGCTGGTCGAGGCTGGGGACTGGACCGGCTTCGGGGGTGCCGGCCGGATCCTGGGCGAGCGGGACCTGGACGTCGCGGTGCTGGAGACCGCCCGCGGCGGGATCCTGCTGCGGGGGATCGGCTATGCCGCCAATGACGTTTCGGTGGTCACCAACGTCAGCGCCGATCACCTTGGCCTGCAGGGGATCGACACCGTCGACGAGCTGGCGGAGGTCAAGGGCGCCGTCGTCCGCATCACCCGTCGCGGTGGCTGGGCGGTCCTCAACGCGGAGGACCCGCGCGCCTGGGCCATGCGTCGCGAGACGCGGGCGGGGTGGTACCCGTTCAGCCTGGACGCCGCGCTGCCGGCCGTGGCCGAGGCCCTGGCCCGCGGCGGCCGTGCGGCCGTGCTGCGCGGCGGCTGGCTGGTGCTGCTGGCGGCCGATCGTCGGCCCCGCCGCCTGGCGCGCGCCGTGGACCTGCCGGTGACCTTCGCCGGGGTGTCGCGCTACAACTTGGCCAACGCCCTGGCGGCCGCGGCGGCGGCGGACGCCCTGGGCATCGGGCCGGCGCGCATTGCCGCCGGCCTGCGCTCGTTCCCGCTCGACAGCGTCGCCAACCCGGGACGCCTGAACCTGTACGAGCGCGACGGTGTCCTGGCCCTGGTCGATTTCGCCCACAACGAGGCGGGGCTGGAGGGCCTGCTGGACGTCTGCCGCGCCCTGGCGGCGCCGGGCGGGCGCGGCCGGCGGCGGGGCCGCGTTCGCCTGGCGCTGGGCACCGCCGGCGACCGGACCGACGAGATCCTCCATCGCCTGGGCCTGCTGGCCGGTCGCCGCGCCGACCAGGTCGTGATCTGCGAGAAGCGACACTACCTGCGCGGCCGCGAGCTGGAGGCGATGAACGAGATCATGCGCGCCGGCGTGGCCGAGGGTGGCTACCGGCGCCGGGTGCCGGCCTACCCGAGCGAGCTGGCGGCGCTGCGCGCGCTGCTGCGCCCTTCGCGAGAGGGCGACGTGGCGGCGGTCATGAGCCACGTCGAGCGCACCGAGATCTTCTCCTGGCTGGACCAGGCCGGCTTCCGCGGGGTGGATGCCGAGAGGGTGCGCCGGCTGGTGGCGCCCTAGACCTCGATCTCCAACCCTTCGCCATCGGTGATCGCGCGCATGGCCCCCGACCCGGCGCTCGACGCCCCGTGCTGGCGCTGCTGGAGCTCCTTCCAGACGTCGTTGGCGTGGTCCACGCAGACCACCACCAGGTCGCCCTCCGCGCCCATGTCCAGCGCCTGGCGCGTGGCCTCCAGCTCGTCCAGGACGGTCGTCACCTCGGCGCAGCGGGCGCCGGAGGCCATCGCCGCGCGCACCCCGCGCTCGATGAGCTCGGCGGTGGCCCCCCGCCGGCGGCCACGCGGATTGGCGTCCTCGCGGATCACGATCGCGTCGAAGTGACGGGCGGCTACCTGGCCGATCTCCACGATGTCGGCGTCGCGGCGATCGCCGGCGGTGGCGATGACCCCGATCCGGCGACCGGTCACCAGGGCCCGGCGCCCGCCAGGGGAGGGGTCGGCCAGGGCGTCCACGAACTCGCCCAGCGCGGCCATGGCCGGGGGGTTGTGCGCGTAGTCGACGATGACCCGGTAGCCGTCCAGCTCGAACATGTTGAGGCGCCCGGGTGCCATGAAGTAACTGGTGGTGAAGGTCCGCAGCCCCTGCCGGATGTCGTGCAGGTGGGCGCCTGCGGCCCAGGCCGCCGCGGCCGCCGCCAGCGCGTTCTGGACGTTCATGCGCGCGCGGCCCTCGAAGGTCGCCGGCAGCAGGTGGGTCCACACCAGCGGCATGCTCTTGCGACCGTGGCGCAGCACGATCATCTCGCCGTTGCGCCCGTGCTCGACCGTCACCGCCCGCCGCCCGCGCGAGGCCTGGCGGCGGACCTGCTCG
>JBOGSY010000123.1:0-6221 GCA_050691915.1 Candidatus Limnocylindria bacterium
CGCCCGGGCCACAGCCGTGGGCGCAGTGCCGCGGCCGGCGGACGCGCCGCCCTCGATGCGGGACTCCGGTTGGCTGGCCGCCATGGTGGGGGCGGGCGTCATCCTGGCCGCCATCGGCCTCGGCTGGGTGGCGGCCCAGAGCCCGGGCGCCGCATCCTTGGGGCAGGCCATGGCGCTCAACGGCATCCAGGCGGAGAACACGGTCCGGCTCGACGCACGCAACGCGCTGGTCGTCTACCGGCCTTCCGCCGCGGAGGTCGGGGTGGTGCACTTCTTCCAAGGCGACGACGACCGATGGATCTGGGGCCTGGCCGACGCGCGCCCGACGCGGGGCACGCGGACGGTCGACGTCCTGGTCCGCGAGCCGAGCCAAGGGGGGCAGGCATGGCGTGCCTTCGTCTTCGGCCGCGCCGATCCACGGGTGGACCGGGTGGAGCTGCCCGAGCTGGGCGGGGTGGGCGGCGAGGTGTTCGCCGGCACGTGGGCGATCGCCCTGCCGTCCGCGCCCGTCGACGTCGCCGGCCTGCGCTGGCAGTTCGTGGCCGACGACGGCCGCGTCCTGCTTTCGGGGCGCGGGGAGACCCCCGACTGAGGTCCCGTTGCGTCGCCGCCCCGGTTTGCGGCGCTCGGCGGGTCACCAAGCGTGGACACGGCACCGGCCGCTGGGGTAGGGTGGCCCACGCCTGAACGGTCGGGCGGGGCTGCCCACCGCATGTGCTGGGGAGGTAAGGGTCTGATGTCACGTTCTCCGCGTCGCCTGATGGCAACGATCCTGATGGGACTGGCGATCGCCGCGGTCCCGTCGGCTGCCATGGCGACCCACTCGTGGGGTGGGTATCACTGGGCGCGTACGAGCAATCCGTTCACGCTGCAGGTCGGCGACAACGTCTCCGGAGCCTGGGACTCCGTCCTCGACACCAGCATTGCCGACTGGAGCCAGTCGACGGTGCTCGACCTTGACAAGGCAGCGGGTGGGACCCGCCCGAAGCCCTGCAAGGCGACGAGCGGCCGGGTCGAGGTCTGCAATGCCAAGTACGGCAACAACGGCTGGCTTGGCCTCGCCCAGATCTGGATCACGGGAGGGACCCACATCACCAAGGGCGTCGTCAAGGTCAACGACACGTACTACAACACGCCGACCTACAACACCACCGCCTGGCGCAACCTGGTGATGTGCCAGGAGATCGGCCACACCTTCGGCCTGGACCACCAGGACGAGGACTTCGACAACCCTAACCTGGACACCTGCATGGACTACACCAGCAGCCCGGGGACGAACCAGCACCCCAATCAGCATGACTACCAGATGCTCGAGCAGATCTACGCCCATACCGACGGGACGACCACGGTCGGCCTGGTCACCAACGGCAGGGGCAGCGCGGCGCCGGCAAACAGCTGGGGTCGCCTGGTCCGGTCGTCGGCCGGCGGCCATTCGTCGGTCTTCGAGCTCGACCTGGGGAACGGCCAGAGCGTCGTGACCCACGTCACCTGGGCGCGTTGACATGGGAGTCGCGTTCGACGCGTAAGGCGACTGTCAGGCGCGCCTGAAGCATTTGCGCCTGATGGCGCCCGACGCGGCCTGCGGCTCGGGGCCCTGCCCCCGATCCTCACGTTCCGGCGAGCAGCTCGACCAGCGGCGCCATCTCCTCAGCCGCGTGGGCCGGGATGGCGTAGTGGCTGATCCCCAGCCGCTCGCGGCGATTCAGCAGCCGTTCGCGCAGGCCGGCCAGGGTCCCGTAGAGCAAGTACGGGGAGCCCACCGGGGCGACCAGGATGGCCTTGGCCGCCGACGCCAGCGACCCGGCCAGCGCGTGGCCGCTGCCCACCATGCCGGCATCGGCGCAGAAGACGCTCAGCTCCAGCGCCGCGAAGCGGTCCGCCGCGGCGCGGCGCACGGCCTCGACCTTGCGGGCGAGCGCCCGCTCGCCCACGTCCGAGATCATCGGCCGGCCGTGCGGGCTGAACTGCGGGATGAAGCCCACGATCTCCGCCTCCCGGGCCGCCAGCCGCAGCATCCGGGGACCGCCGCCCCCCAGGTGGATGGGCGGACGCGGCCGCTGGACGGGCGGAGGGTGGAGGCGTGCCCCTGCCAGCCGGTAGTGCGCGCCGGCATGCGTGACCGTCTCCCCGACAAGAAGCCGCTTCACCAGGCCCAGCGCCTCCGCCAGGCGATCGATCCGGCGCGGGGGCGGATCGTACGGCATGCCCAGCTGGCGGTAGTCGCCGGTCCGCCAGCCGGCTCCCAGCCCAAGCTCAAGGCGGCCGCCGGAGAGCAGGTCCAGGGTGGCGGCCTCGCGGGCCATGACCAGCGGATGGCGGAAGTCGTTGGCGAAGACGTAGGGACCGATGCGCAGCGTGCGCGTCACCGCCGCCGCGGCGGCCAGCGCCGCGATGGGGGACAGCTGGCGGCCCAGGTGGTCGGTGACCAGCAGCGCCGCGTAGCCCAGGTCCTCGACCCGGCGGGCGAAGGACGCCCAGGCGGCCCCGGTCGGGGCGTCGAAGGCGTAGACCGCGAACCGGAACGGGTGCATCGACGCACGGTAGCGCGCCGGACGGCAGGCCATTCGGCCCGTGCCGTGTGGCAGGTGGGAATGACCCCATCGGCGACCTCCCGGCCGCGGACCATCGGGTGACTACGAAATCGGCCGTTCGCCAGATACCGTGAAGGCCTATCCCGAACGAGATCGGAGCAACGTGGCGATCCAGGTTGGTGAGCTGGACCTGTACGGCATCCTGCAGGTCGATCCGCGGGCGCACCCGAGCGTGGTCCAGGCGGCGTACCGCGCCCTGGCGCGCCTGCTCCACCCGGACCAGACCCGGACCGATGCGACCGAGCCGAAGATGGCCCTGGTCAACCATGCCTACGACGTCCTGCGCGACCCGTCCCGCCGCGACGCCTACGACCGCGGCCGGCGGCGACCGGCGGCGGTGGGACCGGGAGCTGTTTCCGCCCCGCAGCCCGAGGTGCCGCGCACCAGCGTCTCCGCGCCGGCCGGCGGAGGGTCGGGCACCGCCATCAACTTCGGCCGCTACGCCGGCTGGACGCTCGAGCAGCTGGCGCGCCAAGACCCCGACTACCTGGTCTGGCTCCAGCGCCACTCGTCCGGGGTCGGCTATCGACGCCGCATCGACGAGATCCTGGCCGCGGCACGCACGGCGCGGCCCAGCCCGGCACGGGCGCGGCGCTCCTAGCGTTCGACCAGCACGCCCACCAGCTGGGTGAGCGTCGCCGCGGGATCGCGGGTCAGGCCGGTGTCGATCGGCCCCGGCTGTACCAGCGGCTTGCCGCGGCCACTACACTCAGCCGAACACGGAGGTGCACCGATGTCGGATAAGACCCCGAAGCGACCGCCCAAGAAGAAGCAGCCCAAGAAGCCGAAGGGCTAACCCCCCGCTCGCGCACGCCGCGGTCGGTGGAGCGGGAGACGGGGATCGAACCCGCGACATTCAGCTTGGAAGGCTGACGCTCTGCCAACTGAGCTACTCCCGCCCGGTCCTGTGCGGATGGACAATGATACGTGGTGGCATGGGCTCAGCCAGGCGTCAGGCCGGCCAGCACTTCCGCGTGCAGCAGGCCATTGGTCGAGACGGCCTCTGGCCCCTGCCAAGACGGGCGGCCCCCGAAGTCGGTGACCATCCCACCGGCCTCCGCCACCACCAGGGCGGGAGCCGCTAGATCCCAGGGCTTCAGGTCGGTCTCGACCATCGCCTCGGCCGAGCCCTGGGCCACCAGCACGTGGGCCCAGAAGTCGCCGAAGCCACGGTTGCGCCACGCGTCGGTCGCCAGGTCCGCCAGGCGGGCCTCGCGCGCCGGGTCCAGGCGACCGATGGAAGAGAAGAGCAGCTGGGCATCGGCCCAGCGGTCGACGGCGGAGACCGCGATCCGCCGTTCCGCGCCGCCCTCGCGCAGGTAGGCGCCTCCGCCCCGGATGGCGTACCAGCGCTGGCCAAGCGCCGGCGCGCTGACCAGGCCCAGCGCCAGCTCCCCGTCGCGTTCCAGGGCCAGCAGGGTGGCGAAGACGCCGATGCCGCGCACGAAGTTGTTGGTGGCGTCGATGGGGTCGACGATCCAGCGCCCCTCGGCCGCGTCCTGCGCGCCGCCGAGCTCCTCGCCCAGCACGACATCTCGCGGGTAGGCGCTCGACAGGCGATCGCGGATCTGCGTCTCGATCGCCACGTCCGTCAGGGTCACCAGGCTGCGATCCGGCTTGCGGCGGGCCGCCCGATCGCCCCGGAAGGCCTCCAGGGCGACGGCATCGGTCCGGTCCAGGAGCTCGTGGGCGAACCGGAGCCGGGCCTGCAGGTCGCGGTCCGGCGCGGTCACGGGCGCCGGCGTCCGGCGAGCTCGTCCTCCACCTGGCGCAGCGAGATGCCGCGCGAGGCGAGGAGCACGAGCAGGTGGTAGGCCAGGTCGGCCGCCTCGTGGCGCAGCTCGCCGTCATCGCCGGCCAGCGCCGCCGCCATGACCTCGCCGGCCTCCTCGACCACCTTCTCGGCCGCGCGGCGCGGGCCGCCGGCCAGCAGGCGGGCGGTGTATGACGTGCCTGGGTCGGCCTGGCCGCGGGCCGCGATGGTGCGCTCCAGCTCGCGGAGGGTGAACGGGGCCGACTCCGCGAAGCAGGATCGCGCCCCGGTGTGGCAGGCCGGGCCGGCGGGACGAACGCGGTACAGGATGGCGTCGCCGTCACAGTCGGCGGCCAGCTCCACCACCTCCATCCGGCTGCCGCTGGTGGCCCCCTTGCGCCACAGCTCGCCCCGCGAGCGGGACCAGAAGTGGGCCTGCCCGGTGCGCTCGGTGGCGGCCAGCGCATCGGCGTTTGCCCAGGCCAGCATGAGCACCTCGTTGCTGTCGACGTCCTGGACGACCACCGGCAGCAGCTCGCCGGCCAGGTCCGGCCGCCGTTCGCTCAGCCAAGCCACGCTGCCACCTCCTCGGGCGAGGGGCTGGCGGCCATCGGCCGCACCGCCAGCCCGCGCTCCGCCAGGGAGCGCTTCAGCCCGGGGATGGTGAGCATGCCCCGATGCAGGACCGATGCCAGCAGCGCGGCGGAGGCACCGCCCGCCGTCAGGGCGGCGGCCACGTCATCCGCCCCGCCGGCCCCGCCGCTGGCGATGACCGGCACCCGCACCGCGTCGCTCACCGCCCGGGTCAGGGCCAGGTCGTAACCGGCCCGCGTCCCGTCGCGATCGATGCTGGTCAGCAGCACCTCGCCGGCGCCGCGCTCGACCGCCTCCGCCGCCCAGGCCACCGCGTCGCGGCCGGTCTCGGCGGTGCCGGAGACGCCGCGCACGGTCCAGCCGGCGCCGCTCGCCGTGGCCGCTGCGTCGATCGAGATGACCAGCGACTGCGAGCCGAGGCGACGGGCGATGCGGTCCAGCAGGTCCGGGTCCCGCAGCGCCGCGCTGTTGACCGATACCTTGTCGGCGCCGGCGTCCAGCAGCGCTGCCGCATCCTGGACCGAGGCCACCCCGCCGCCCACGGCCAGCGGCACGTCCAGGGCGGCGGCGGCGCGCGAGATCAGGTCGAGCAGGGCCGGACGGCGGTCCTGGGTCGCGCCGACATCCAGGATCACGATCTCGTCGGCGCCGTCGGCCGCGTAGCGCGCCGCCAGCTCGACCGCATCGCCGGCATCCTGCAGGTCAATGAACCGGGTCCCCTTCACCACCCGGCCGTCGGTCACGTCCAGGCAGGCGATCAGGCGCTTCCGGAGGCTCACCCCACCACCTCCCGCGCCGCCACCACGGCCAGCGCATCGGGCAGCCGGATCGTCCCGGACAGCAGCGCCAGCCCGACCACCGCGCCGTCCAGGCCCGCGTCCCGGACGGCCAGCAGGTCGGCGATCGAGCCGATGCCGCCGGCCCCCGCCAGCCAGGCGTCCGGAAACGCGCGCCGGAACGAGGCCAGCAGCGCCAGGTTCGGCCCGGCCAGCGTGCCGTCGCGCTGGGTGTCGGTCAGCAGCAGGCCCGTCACGCCGGCCTCCAGCAGCCCGGCGGCGAGCTCGAGCGGCTCGTCGCCCGCCTGGCGCCGCCACCCGTCCAGCGCCGGGCGCCCGTCGCGCAGGTCGAGCGAGACGAGGACCCGTCCCGGCCAGCGCGCCGCGCACGCCGCCGCGAAGCCCGGCACCTCGATGGCGGCGGTGCCCAGGATCGCCGCGTCGGCGCCCGCCTCCAGCGCGGCCTCCACGGCCTCGGCGCTGCGCAGCCCGCCGCCGGCCTGGATC
>JBOGSY010000124.1:0-6198 GCA_050691915.1 Candidatus Limnocylindria bacterium
GGTTGAGCACATGCAGCCGTCGTTGCGCTCGTGGATCCACCGTGATCGCCTCCCTCGTCTCCATGTGGGCGAGGGTGACAAATTCGCTGGCCGCTTAACGGGTGACGGAATCCCTGGCCGTCCACAACCGGCGCGGTCGCAGGTTGACCCCGCCGACCGGGGCGGGCTACGATACCGGCGCCTCGCTGGCGGGTGCCCTGCTCGCACTCTGCCGGCGATTTCCGTGTGTTCCACCGGCTCGCGTGATCCGGGTGCGCCCCTCATCGGACGCAGCGCCCGGCGCCGGCCGCCAATCGGAGGATCCATGCAGCTCATCACCTGGGTGATCCCGCTCGCGGGCCTCGCCGCCGTCGCCTTCGCCCTGTACCTGGCCTGGGACGTTCTCCACCGCGACAAGGGGCCCCAGGCGATGCAGGACGTCGGGGACATGATCCGCGAGGGCGCGGACGCGTTCGTGAAGCGGCAGTACACCACCATCGCCATCCTCGCCCTGGTCGGCGCGGTGATCATCGGCGCGGTGATCGCGGTGGTGGAGACCCGCGACGTGGCCGACGTCCCGGATCTCGCCGGCGCGCCCATCGGGATCATGACCGCGGTCGCCTTCCTGGTCGGCGCGGCATGCTCGATGGCGTCGGGGATCATAGGGATGTTCATCAGCGTCCGCTCCAACGTCCGGACCGCCGCGGCCGCCCGCCGCAGCCTGGTCGAGGCGGTCCAGGTCGCCATGCGCGGCGGGGCCGTCTCCGGCTTCCTGGTCGTGGCCCTCAGCCTGCTGGGGGTGTGGGGCATCTTCACCGCCTACGAGACCCTGATCGGGGAGGTCAGCGTGGCGGAGGCGCCCTTCCTGATCGTCGGCTTCGGCTTCGGCGCAAGCTTCGTGGCGCTCTTCGCCCAGTTGGGCGGCGGAATCTACACCAAGGCCGCCGACGTCGGCTCCGACCTGGTCGGCAAGGTGGAGGCCGGCATCCCGGAGGACGACCCGCGCAACGCGGGCGTGGTGGCTGACCTGGTGGGCGACAACGTGGGCGACTGCGCCGGCCGTGGCGCGGACCTGTTCGAGTCCACCGCCGCCGAGAACATCGGCGCCATGATCCTGGGCGTCGCCGCCTTCGTCATCGCCGAGTCGGCGGGCTGGCCCAACCCGGAGGGCTGGATCTTCTTCCCGCTGGTGGTCCGCGCCTTCGGCCTGCTGGCCACCATCGTGGCCATGTTCTTCATCCGCGGCAGCGAGACGGAGAACCCCATGAACATCCTCAACCGGGGCTACTGGGTCACCACCCTGCTCTCGGTGGTGGGCCTCCTCATCACCACCAACGTGATGATGAACACCGGCGACGCGGTGGGGGCCAACGGCTGGCCGGCCTGGGTCTGGTTCTTCGGGGCCGGGCTGGTCGGACTGGCCACCTCGGTCGTCTTCGTGTACATCACCCAGTACTACACCGCCGGCAGCTTCCGGCCGGTGCGCGAGATCGCCGAGGCCTCCAAGACCGGCCCGGCCACCAACATCATCTCCGGCACCGCGGTCGGCTTCGAGACGACCTTCGTCACCGCCGTCTCCATCGGCCTGGCCCTGATCGCGTCCCACTGGCTCGGCACCCAGGCCGGGCTGGAGACGGCCGATGGGCGCGACGTGGGCGGCATCTTCGGCACCGCCGTGGCAACCATGGGCATGCTGATGACCACGGCCTACATCCTGGCCATGGACACCTTCGGCCCCATCACCGACAACGCCGGCGGCGTGGCCGAGTTCAGCCGCTCCGAGGCGGGCGCCCGGGAGATCACCGACCGGCTGGACGCGGTTGGCAACACCACCAAGGCCCTGACCAAGGGCTACGCCATCGCCAGCGCCAGCCTGGCCGCCTTCCTGTTGTTCAGCGCCTACATCGACAAGGTCAACCTGATCCAGACCAACCGCGGCGGCGAGCTGCTGACCTCCGTCAACCTGGCGGACGTGAGCGTCTTCGTGGCGGCCCTGATCGGCGCCATGCTGGTCTACTTCTTCAGCTCGCTGGCCATCCGGGCGGTGGGCAAGACGGCGCAGGCGATCATCGTCGAGGTCCGGCGTCAGTTCCGCGACATGCCCGGCATCATGGACTACAGCCAGCGACCGGACTACGCCCGGGTGGTCGACATCACCACCCGCGCCGCGCTGCGTGAGATGGTGGCGCCCGGCCTGGTGGCGGTCGCCACGCCGATCGTCGTCGGCGTGCTGCTGGGCTACCAGGCGGTGGCCGGCCTGCTGATGGTCGGCACCATCGCCGGCGTGCTGCTGGCCACCACGCTGAACAACGGCGGCGGCGCCTGGGACAACGCCAAGAAGTACATCGAGGCCGGGAACCTGAAGGACGACGACGGCAACGTCATCGGCAAGGGCACCCTGGCCCACGCCGCGGCGGTGGTGGGCGACACCGTCGGCGACCCGTTCAAGGACACCGCCGGACCCTCGCTCCACGTCCTGGTGAAGCTGCTGGCCACGATCACCCTGGTCCTGGCCCCGCTCTTCATCCGGTAAGGAAGACCGATGCAGGGGCGGCCGGCCGCGGCCGCGCCGGATCATCGGTCCAGCTAGATGGAGCTCGTCTTTCAGGCCCTCCTGATCGGCATACTGCAGGGGCTGACCGAGTTCATCCCGATCAGCTCCAGCGCGCACCTTGAGCTGGCGCCCTGGATCGCCGGCTGGGAGTCCGACGGGCTGATCGGCAGCCTGGCTTTCGACGTCTTCCTGCATCTGGGGACGCTGACGGCGCTGGTCGGCTATTTCTGGCGCGACTGGGTGCGCCTGGTGCGCGCCTTCGTCGCCAGCCTGCGGGAGCGGCGCATCGGTCCCGATCCCGACCGCCGGCTGGCCTGGCTGCTGGCGATGGCCACCGTGCCGGCCGCGATCATCGGCTTCCTGGGAGAGGACCTGATCGACGAGGTCCTCCACGGCAGCTCCGACCCCGTCCGGCTGGCGATCGCCGGCTTCCTGGTGCTGGGCGCGGTCGCCCTGCTGGCCGCCGACCGGCTGGGCGCGCAGCAGCGCGAGCTGGACGAGGTCGGGCCGGGCAGCGCCCTGACCATCGGCTTCAGCCAGGCGCTCGCCCTGCTGCCGGGGATCAGCCGCTCCGGCGCGACCATCACCGCCGGCCTGGCGCTGGGCCTGACCCGGGAGGCGGCGGCGCGCTTCAGCTTTCTGCTGGCCACCCCCATCACCCTGGGCGCCGGGCTCTACGGCTCGCGGAACCTGGTGGCGGAGGCGCATACCGGCGCGGAGTGGCTGGCGATCGGCGGTGGCTTCGTGGCGGCTGCGATCTCCGGCGCCCTGGCGATCGGCTTCCTCCTGGCCTGGCTGCGGCGTCGCTCGGTCGCCATCTTCAGCCTCTACCGGCTGCTGTTCGCCGGCCTGGTGGTGGCGCTGGTCCTGGCCGGTCGCTGACCCAGCTCGCCCGCGGCGCCTGCCCGTCCGGTTCGTCCCGCACGCGCCTCTGCCCCACTCCTGCGGGATGCACCGTCTGCCGGATCCCCCAGCAGGTGGTGGGATCGGCCATGCGTGCAGGATTCGAGTCGCGCGGCGCCGCACCGCGGCCGGGGCCCGGCCTCCCATGGCAGATACGCCCCACGAGTCCAACGGCCACCCGGCGCCCGAATCGGTGGGTTGAATCTCGTGCGGCGTAACCTCGCCGCAGCGGATCGCCCGGCAGAGCCCTCCGCGTGGCCGATGGATCCCCGGGGCGAAACCTCCCCCCGCACCCCCGGCCTCCCTCCTTCCCGATACGCCCCACGAGTCCAACGGCCACCCGGCGCCCGAATCGGGGACCGGATTCTCGTGCGGCGTAACCTCGCCGCAGCGGATCGCCCGGCAGAGCCCTCCGCCTGGCCGATGGATCCCCGGGGCGAAACCTCCCCACGCGCGGCCCGGCCTCCCTCCTTCCCGATACGCCCCACGAGTCCAACGGCCACCCGGCGCCCGGATCGGGGGCCGGATTCTCGTGCGGCGTAACCTCGCCGCAGCGGATCGCCCGGCTGAGCCCTCAACTTGGCCGATGGATCCCCGGGGCGAAACTTTCCACATCGACACCGCGCCGACCACCGGCACGCCCACCTACGCCTCGGCTGCGCGCCGATTTCCTTTGACACGCACCCAACCCGGTCCTACAATCGCGCGGCGTCGGTCGTCCCCGTCGGGGGAACGCCCGACGGGCCACATAACTGGCCACGGCCAGCTTCAGGGACGCCAGGCGACGCAACTGGCGGGGCCTGGAGCATTTTTTGTTACGTCAGTGCGGGGGAGCACCGCCGCCGTCACCCCGCGGCGCGATGCGACCACCTTCGCCGGGCCTTTGCCGGGGCGAAGGTGCTGACAACCCATTGGAGAGGGGGCGGATCGGATGAACAACAAGCCCGTCTACCTGACCGCCGAAGGGCTCGAGAAGCTCAAGGCGGAGCTCACCCAGCTGGTCACCGTGGAGCGGCCGCGGGTCGCCGCGCGCATCCATGACGCCAAGCTGGACGGTGACATCACGGAGAACGCCGAGTACGAGGACGCCAAGCAGGAGCAGTCGTTCCTGGAGGGCCGCATTGCCACCCTGGAGGCGCAGCTGAAGAACGCCCAGGTGATCGCGGGCGGCAACGGCGACAAGGTCGGCATCGGCTCCAAGGTCGTCATCAAGGGCGAGGACGGCCAGGAGACGTTCACCATCGTGGGATCCGCCGAGGCCGCTCCGCGCGAGGGCCGGATCAGCAACGAGTCCCCGGTCGGAGCGGCGCTGATGGGCCACCGCAAGGGCGACAAGGTCACCGTCCAGGCCCCGGCCGGGGCGGTCACCTACACGGTCGTCCGCGTCGGCTAGGCTCGCCGCCGCGCCCGTGTTCTGGGCCGACGAGCTCGCCGCGCGCGTATCCGGGCCCCAGGTCGTCAACGACAGCAAGACCCCGTCCGGCACCGTCCACGTCGGGAGCCTGCGCGGGCCGGTGATCCTGGACGTCATCGTCCGCGCGCTGCGCGGGCGGGGGCTGGAGACGACGCTGCTGTACGGCGTGGACGACCTGGACCCCATGGACGCCCAGTCGCTGCTCACGCCCGACGCGGTGGAGCGGGCCATGGGCATGCCCCTGGCCCACGTCCCCGATCCGGCCGGCGACGGGCACGCCTCCTACGCCCGCCACTTTGCCGGCGAGTTCATCGAGACCTTCGCCGGGCTGGGCATTCACCCCGATCGCTACTACTGGATGAGCGAGCTGTACGCCGCCGGCGAGATGGACCGATACCTCCGCACCGCGCTCGATCGCGCGGCGACCGTGCGTGACATCTACCTGCGCGTCAGCCATGTCCAGCGCCCGGAGGGGTGGCTGCCGGTCCACGTCATCTGCCCCTCCTGCGGCAAGGTGGGCACCACCCTGGCCCGCGACTGGGACGGTGAGACCGTGGCGGTGGATTGCCAGCCGGACCTGGTGACCTGGGCCCGCGGCTGCGGGTTCAGCGGTCGCGTCTCGCCGTTCGGCGGCAGCGCCAAGCTGCCGTGGAACCTGGAGTGGGCGGCCCAGTGGGGCCATTTTGGCGTGACCATCGAGCCGTGCGGCAAGGACCTGGCCACGGCCGGGGGCTCGCGTGACCGTTCGGACGCCATCGCCCGGGAGGTCTTCGATCGCGAGCCACCGGTCAACGTGCCGTACGAGTTCCTCAACATCGGCGGCAAGAAAATGTCCACCTCCCGGGGGCGGGGCGCGGCTGCGCACCGGATCGCGGAGGTGGTCCCGCCCGAGCAGCTGCGCCTCCTCTTCCTGCGGCCGCGTCCCAACCAGGCCATCGACTGGGACCCGGACGGGACCGATGCCATCCCGCGCCTGTTCGACGAGTCGGACCGCATCGCCGCCGCCGCGGTCGGGCGCCAGGTGAAGGGCGAGCTGCCGCCCGACCCGGAGCGCCTGTTCGCCGCCGTCCTGGTCGATCCTCGGGCCGACCCCCGGCAGGAGGGCGCGGCCTACCGCCCGCCGTTCGGGCACCTGGCGCTCCTGGTCCAGGTCCCCGGGGTCGACGTCCGGGCCCGGATGGAGGCGGAGAAGGGCGCCGCGCTCACCCGGCTCGAGGGCCGCATCCTGGAGGAGCGGATCCAGGCCGCGCGCGCCTGGCTGGACGCCTACGCCCCGGAGCGTGCCCGGCTGGCCGTCCAGCGTGACGCGCTGCCGCCGGCCGCCGACGGCCTGGATGCGGGACAGCGC
>JBOGSY010000125.1:0-6196 GCA_050691915.1 Candidatus Limnocylindria bacterium
CGAGCGGGCGATGGCGGTGCGGCCCGGGTTCCGCGTGGACGCCTCGAACGCCCCGGCCATCGCGGAGATCTGCGCGCGCCTGGACGGGCTGCCGTTGGCGATCGAGCTGGCCGCGGCGCGGGTACGCGTGCTGACCCCGCAGGCGATCATGGCCCGCCTGGGCGACCGCCTGTCCCTGCTGGGCGGAGGGTCACGCAACCTGCCGGAGCGGCAGCAGACGCTGCGCGGGGCCATCGACTGGAGCCATGACCTGCTGGAGGCGGCGGATCGCATGGCATTCGCGCGCTTCAGCGCCTTCGCGGGTGGCGCGGACGTGCCGGCCGTGGAGCAGGTCCTGCTCGCCGACTGGCCCGCCGAGGCAGGTCCCGCGCCGGATGCGCTCGACGCGCTCACCTCGCTGCTCGACAAGAGCCTGGTCCGCCAGGAGATGACCGACGACGGCGAGCCGCGGTTCCGGATGCTGGAGACGATCCGCGAGTATGCCGTCGAGAGGCTGGAGGCCGCCGAGCCGCAGGCAGCCACCCGCCTTCGGCACGCCGAGTACTACCTGGCGCTGGCAGAGGGCATCGCCCCGCGCCTGTTCGGCAAGGACCAGCGCTTCTGCCTGGACGTCCTGGAGCGGGAGCTGGACAACCTGCGCGGCGCGATCGACTTCGCCGTGGACCGTGGGCTCGCCGAGCTGGCGATGCGGCTGGTGGCCACCACCTGGCGCTTCTGGCAGATGCGCGGCTACCTCTCGGAGGGTCGCGAGCAGGCCGAGCGGGTGCTGGCGCTGCCCCGTGCCGGGGTGGATCCCATCGTGCTGTCCGCCGCGCTCGAAGCCGCCGGTGGCCTGGCCTACTGGCAGGGGGACCTGGGGGCTGCGCAGATCTGGTACGCCGAGGCGCTGGAGCTGGAGCGAGCCATCGGCGACGACGCGCGCATCGCGAACGCCCTCTACAACTTCAGCTTCGCGATCACGGTCGCCCAGGAGCGGGTGGACGAGGCGCGCCGGCTGGTGACGGAGGCGGTGGAGATCTACCGCCGGCTCGGGGATGAAGCGGGTCTCGGGCGCGCCCTGTGGGGCCTGGCCAACACGTACTACTACGAAAGGGACTCGGAAGGCGGGCTGAGGGCCGCCACCGAGGGGCTGGAGATCTCCCGGCGCCTGGGCGATCGATTCATGACCGCCTGGGCCTCGTACATGATCGGCCTCTACAACCTGGCGATCGATCGGGACGTGGCGCGCCGCCACCTGGAGGAGGCCCTGCCGCTCTTCCTGGAATCCGACGACAAGTCGGGCTACGCGCTCCTGTTCGACGGTTTCGCCACCCTGGAATGGGCGGAGGGCGATGTTCCGCGGGCGATGCGCCTCGCCGGCTACGCGGCCGCCAGCGAGCGAAGCGTGGGGACTGGCCTGGCGAAGCTGAACCGCGAGTTCGCGGGCTTCTTCCCGGAGACGCTCATGGACCAGGCCCCGCTCGCCGCCGAGTACGCGGAGGGTCAGCGGCTGACCCTGGCGCAGGCGACCGACCTGGCGCTGCATCGCGACCCGGAGCGGGGCACGGACACCTAGGTCGGGGCGGCCAGGTCCCGGCGCGGGTAGACCACCACGGCATACAGCAGCGGAAGGACGACAGCCCCGGCCAGGATCAGGAAGTCGGCGACCTGCGCGTCGCCCTGCAGGATCCCACCGGCGTTGAAGTGGTGGAAGAGGGAGTACTCCTGCGACCAGGCGACATCGGTCCACAGCGAGCCGAGCACCTCGAGCAGGTAGTTGGCCAGCAGGTAGCCAAGGCTCAGCCCCAAGGCCGGGGCGTGCCGGTCGAAGCTGACCGAGGCCGCCAGGCCGAAGGCCGCGAAGGCGAACCAGAGCAGCGCGCCGTTCACCAGCACCAGCCACAGCCCTCCGGCGGCGAGCTGGTCGATCACGTCCACCGCGGCCATGCCGGCCAGCTGGCCGGCCAGCAGCGCGCCCACCGCCGCCACCAGCATCAGCGCCACGGCGGCCGCCACGGTGCGGAGGTGGGTCAGGCGCGAGATGGGGCGGCTGAGCAGGACCTCAAGGGTGCCCCGCTCGCGCTCGCCGGCGACCGCGGCCGCCGGCGTGGCGACGGCGAAGATCGCGACCAGCGCGATCGCGAAGGGGTGCTGCAGGCCCAGGGTCAGGGCGCCGGGCAGGCTGAACAGGTTGCCGGAGCCGAGGCTCATCAGGCTGCGCGGGAAGGCACCGGAGTTGACGATCTCACGGATCGCCTCCGAGAAGCTCACGTAGAAGACCGGGATCAGGATCCCCCAGCCGAAGGCGGCGAGCAGCACCACGACCAGGCGGACCCGGTTCCAGTACAGCGTCTGGCGGAAGAGTCGCCAGCTCACGGCTGCCCTCCGTCGTCGCCACGCTCCTCGGCGTAGTACTCCATGAACGCCTCTTCCAGCCGGGCGGGCTCGATCGTCAGGTCAAGCAGGGCCGGCGACGCCACGGCGCGCACGAACGGGGCGACGTCGCCCAGCAGGGTTGCGCTGATGCGGTCGCCCTGCGCCACCACGTCGGCCAGGCCCGGCACCGCCCTCAGGTCGGGTGCCGCGCCGCGCCATTGCAGCTGGACGCGCCGCCGGCGGCGGGCGAGCAGCTGGTCCACGTCGTGGAGGGCCATCAGCCGTCCGGTGCGGATGATCGCCACCCTGTCGCAGACGCGCTCGACCTCCGACAGGATGTGGCTGGACATGAAGATCGTCCGCCCCTGCCGGCGCAGGTTCTCCAGGATGGCGTAGAAGGCCTGCTGCATCAGCGGATCCAGGCCCTCGGTCGGCTCGTCCAGGATGGCCAGCTCCGGGTCGTGCTGGAGGGCCTGGATGACGCCGATCTTCTGGCGCATCCCGCGCGAGTAGTCACGGACCCTGCGGCGCAGGACCGATGCGGGCATCTGCAGCCGGTCGCACAGCTCCTCCCGCCGGATCGACGGCCTGCCCTGCAGCTCACCCAGGTAGTCCAGCGCGTCTCGTCCGCTGAGCGAGTCGTAGACGGCGATGCCGCCGGGCAGGTACCCGGTCCGGCTCCTGATCTCCACGGACTGGTGCTCGATGTCGAGGCCCAGCACCGACGCGCTCCCGGAGGAGGGATGCAGGAAGCCGAGCAGGGTCCGGATGGCGGTCGACTTGCCGGCGCCGTTGGGGCCCAGGAAGCCGAAGACCTCCCCGCCGCGAACCTCCAGGCTGAGGGCCTCGAGCGCGCGGACGCTGCCGTAGTGCTTGCTGAGGGCCTCGGTCCGGATCGCAGCCGCCTGGGGTGCCTGCTCCATGGGCGACCAATCTACCGCACGCCGTCGGCGCGCCGTCAGCCGCGGGACGCCAGCTCCTCCAGCGCGTCGCTGAACGGGCCCCAGGTGGCATCGCGCAGGACGAACCGGACCAGCTCCAGGCCGGTCGGCCCGCCCAGGTGCTCCAGCACGCTGGCCACCGCGATCCGCGCCCCCTCGGCCGGCGGATAGGCGTAGATGCCCATGCTGATCGCCGGAAGGGCCAGGCTGCGGGCGCCGAGATCGTCGGCCAGCCCAAGGCAGGACCGATACGCCCCGGCCAGCAGCCGCGCCTCGTCCCGGTCGCCGCCCGCCCAGATCGGCCCCACGGCATGCAGCACCCAGCGCGCCGGCAGCCCGTGGCCTTCCGTCACGACGGCCGTCCCGGTGTCCGTTCCGTTCGGATATCGGCTCCGCAGCTCGGACATCAGCCCCGGGCCTGCCGCGGTGTGGACGGCGCCGACCACGCCCCCGCCGCCGCGCAGCGCCGCGTTGGCCGCGTTGGCGATGGCGTCGACCCGCTCCCGAGTGATGTCGCCCACCACCAGCTCCAGGCGCCGGTCGCCGACGAGCTGAACGGTCACGAGGATGCTCCGTGCGGATGGACCCATCCGGAGGCCTCCACTCTACCCAGGCCCACCGCCGCTGTGCCGCGGGCAGGCCCTCGCCCCCGTCGCGCGGCCACTACCCCTCTGCTACACTCCAATCCCCGAACCGCCTCGCACGGATTGCCCGGCGGTTCGGTGTGTGTGCGCTCATCCCCACAGGAACCACCGGATGAAGATCGCTGTCCCACGCGAGAGCGCGCCGGGCGAGACGCGGGTCGCGCTCAACCCCCAGTCGGCCGGGCAGCTGGTCGGCGATGGAGTCGAGGTCCTCGTCCAGGCGGGCGCGGGTGAAGGCTCGTTCATCTCGGACGAGGCCTATCGGGACGCGGGGGCAACCATCGTGCCCGATGCGCCGGCCCTGTACGGCGACGCGGAGATGGTCCTGCGCGTCGGGCGGCCGACGGACGAGGAGATCGGCATGCTGAAGCCGGGCACCGTGGTCATCGGCACCCTGGGCACCCTGGCCAACCCGCAGTACGCGGAGAAGCTGGCCGCGGCGGGGGTCACCGCCATCAGCATGGACGCCGTTCCGCGCATCACCCGCGCCCAGTCCATGGACACCCTCAGCAGCCAGGCGACGGTGGGCGGCTACAAGGCGGTGCTGATCGCCGCCGAACGGCTGCCCAAGTTCATGCCGCTGCTGACCACCGCGGCCGGCACGGTTCGCCCGGCCCGCGTGCTCGTCTTCGGGGCGGGGGTGGCCGGCCTGATGGCCGTCGGCACCGCCAAGCGGCTGGGCGCGGTGGTGGAGGCGACCGACGTGCGGCCGGTCGTCAAGGAGCAGGTCCAGAGCCTGGGCGGTACCTTCCTGGAGGTCGAGATGACCGACGAGGAGAAGGCCCAGGCCGAGACGGCGGGGGGCTACGCCGGTGAGATGAGCGACGACTACAAGCGACGCCAGGCGGAGCTCATCGCCAGCCGGGTCGGCGACGCGGACGCCATCATCACCACCGCCCTCATCCCCGGCCGCCCGGCCCCCAAGCTCATCACGAGCGCCATGATCAAGACGATGCGGGCCGGCAGCGTCATCATCGACATGGCGGCCGAGATGGGCGGCAACACCGAGCTGACCGAGGCCGGCAAGGAGATCGTCACCGACAACGGGGTGCGGATCATCGGCTTCACCAACCTGCCGGCCAGCATGCCGGCCAGCGCGACCCAGATGTACGCCAAGAACGTGCAGACCCTGGTCCGGCACCTCGTCAAGGACGGCCGGCTGGAGCTCGACTTCGCGGACGAGATCACGCGCGGCGCAACGATCACGCACGGGGGCAAGGTGATCCACGAGGCGACCGCCCAGGCGCTGGGCATTCAGCCCGCGCAGCCACCCGTCCAGACCGATGCGCCCGCCGCGGCGGGCGACCAGGAGCCCGCCTGATGGAGATCTCCGGCTTCGCGCTGATGACGGCCCTCTTCGTCCTGGTCCTGGCCGCCGTGGTGGGCTACGAGGTGGTCAGCAAGGTGCCGACCATGCTGCACACGCCGCTGATGTCGGGTGCCAACGCGGTGCACGGCGTGATCGTGGTGGGGGCCATGCTGGTGGCCGCCACCGCCGAGGGGCCGCTGCGCATCGTGCTGGCCCTGATCGGCGTGACGCTGGGCACCATCAACGTGGTCGGCGGCTTCGTGGTGACCGACCGCATGCTGGAGATGTTCCGCCGGCGCACCCCGGGGGGGCGCGGCTAGATGGAGCTCACCGGCATCGAGATCGCGACCTACCTGGTCTGGCTGGTCGGCTCGGTCACCTTCATCCTGGCCCTGAAGTTCCTCTCCTCGCCGGCCACGGCGCGGCGCGGCAACCAGCTGGGAGCGGCCGGCATGGCGCTGGTCATCGGCTGGACCTTCCTGACCGTGGAGGGGATGCTCGACAACTGGTGGATCCTGGTGGTGGGCGGCGGCATCGGCTCCATCGCCGGCGTGCTGGGCGCCCGCCGGGTGCCGATGACCGCCATGCCCCAGATGGTCGCCATCTTCAACGGGGCGGGCGGTGGCGCCGCCGCGGTGGTGGCCGTGGCCGAGTTCCTGGAATTCGCCGGCGAGGGCGAGCTGCTGCTGCCCCTGCCCTTCGTGATCGCCACCCTGGCCGGCGCCATCATCGGCTCGGTGGCCCTCACCGGCTCGATCATCGCCTTCGGCAAGCTGCAGGGCATCGTCACCGCCCGGCCCTACAAGCTGCCGGGGCAGCAGGTCATCACCTCGATCCTCTTCCTGGCCATGCTGGGCCTGGCGGTCTACGTGGCCGCCGTCGAGAACAGCGTCCCGCTCTTCCTGCTCTACGTGGCCCTGGCCCTGGTGGCCGGGGTGGTGCTGGTG
>JBOGSY010000126.1:0-6173 GCA_050691915.1 Candidatus Limnocylindria bacterium
GGCTGGCAGCGCCCGAGCACCGCCCTGGTCGACGGCCGCGGCGTACGCTGGACGCCGTGGTCGACCGACCCGGCCGCCCTGCGCGACTACACCCTGGGCGAGCAGGTGGTCACGCCGTTCCGCTTCGCCGCCAGCCTGCGGGTTGGCCTGCGCGAGCACGCCCCCGACGTGCTGGTCCTGCCCGGGCCGGGCAACTCCCTGGGCGGGATCTGCGGCCAGCTGGTGGTGGCGGAAGGCTATCGTGGGATGCGGACGCGCCAGGGCTTCGAGGAGGCGCAGCGCTCGGACCGACCGATCATCCTCTCCATGCGGCGCTGAGACCATGCCCGGACCGATCCCGGCGCCGGACGCCGATGGGCTGGTCGCCCTGGCCGCGCCGATCGACCTGCGGCGGACCCTCGAGCCGCTGGCCCACGGCGGCGGCGATCCGACCATCCGCTTCGCGGCCGACGGCATCTGGCGAGCGACCCGGACGGCAGAGGGACCCGCCACCATTCGGATCCGGCCCGTTGCCGCGGGCGTGGCCGTGGCGGCCTGGGGAGCCGGTGCGGCGCGGGCGGTGGCCGAGGCGGCCGACCTGGTGGGTGCCAACGACGACCCCACGGCGCTCGCTCCGCAGCACCCCCTGATCGCCAGCCTGGCGCGGCGCTTCGCCGGCCTGCGGCTGCCTCGCACCAACCGCCCCTACGAGGCCCTGCTGCCCGCCATCTGCGAGCAGAAGGTGACCGGGATCGAGGCCCGGGCGGCGTTCCGCGGGATCGTGCGGGCCCACGGCGAGCCGGCCCCGGGGCCGGGGGGCCTGCGCCTGCCGCCGGAGCCATCGGTCCTGGCCGGCCTTCCCTACTTCGCCTTCCACCGCTTCGGCCTGGAACGGCGGCGCGCCGACCTCATTCGCCGTACCGCCGCGCTGTGGCCGCAGCTCGCCGATGCCGAGCCCGACGACCTGGTCCTGCGGCTTCGCCGGATGCCGGGCATCGGGCCCTGGACCCTGGCCGAGGTCGCCCGCGTGGCCTACGGCGACCCGGACGCCGTCAGCGTCGGCGACTACCACATCCCGAACCTGGTCGCCTTTGCGCTGGCCGGTGAGCCCCGCGCCGACGACGCCCGGATGCTGGAGCTGCTGGCGCCCTACCGCGGCCAGCGCGGCCGGGTGCAGCGCCTGCTGGAGGTCTCCGGCATCCGCGCCCCGCGCTACGGGCCGCGCCTGGCGCCGCGCCGCATTGCCGGCCTCTAGACGAACGCCGGATGGATCGATCCGCGGAGGCGCCTTAAAGCTGGTGGGCGTGTCGCGCCCGGGCGCTCAGCTCGTCGCGGAGGTCGGCTCCGGGTGGGGATACGGCGGGACGTCGACCTCGACCGCCTGGTCGATGCGCGAGACGTGGATGAAGGTGTCGCCGTGGGTCCGCGGCATGGAGGCGTTCAGATGGGCGATGACCGTCCGGGCCGCGCGGCTGGCGGCCAGGGCAGCATCCACGCTGGTGCCCAGCGAGCAGAATCCGTGCGCATCGGGCCGGGTCAGGTTGAGCAGGACGGCGTCCAGCGGGAGGGTACCCGAGCTGAACAGGTCGGGAACGTCGGACAGGAAGACCGGGACGTAGTCGGCCCGACCCTCGCTCACCGCCTGCCGGGCGTTGGCGCCGATGAACAGCGCCTTGTGCCGGAAGTGACCCGCCATCTCGGGGCTGGAGATGCGGCCCGGGCCCCTCCGTGTGGAAGTGGACCATCCGCACGTTGGACAGCTCCGGGGCGCGAGCCACCAGGGCATCCAGCAGGACCGATGGCGTGGCCGCACCGCCGTGGACGAACACCTGCTGGCCGGATCGGATGACGGCCACGGCTTCAGTGGGCGTGACCGTGCGCATGCCACCAGTCTAGGGCGGGCACCACCTTGGGCGGCAGCTCACACCATCCCGATCGGTCCCGTTCGGACGAGCTGGTCATCAGCAGGCGGCAGGCCCTGCACACCAGCGGGCTGACCGATCGTCGCGCCGGACACGCGACCCGGCCGCGCCTGACGATGCGCGTCTCGGAGCCGCACACCACCCAGGATGGGCCCACCTCCCCGGGCTGCATCGTGTCCGTCCTCCTGTTCTGCCCCGGCCTGCCGAAGGCAAACCCTGCGCCGCCGCCGGTGGGCCCGGCCACGTCCATTCGGACCGTGAGACGGGACGCGTCGGCCCGCTCGGGGGGTCCCATGGCCCGCCGACACCAAATCTTCGCGAAACCGTCGGGGTGCCGACACCCGCCGGTCTCCGGACGTTCACCGTGGGTGGGCAGCATGGAGCCCGGTTCAGCAGCCGCTGGACCCGCCGGCCTCCCACCGGCCCGCAATCCCCAGAGGAGAAACCATGCGACGACGCCTCATCTCCAGCCTGGCGGCCGCCACCCTGCTGGCCGCCTTCAGCACGACGGCCCTGGCGGGCGGACCGCCCGGCATCGGCTTCTACGTGGACGATCAGCTGTACCGCACCGTCGGCACCCCCACCGACTTCAGCCACACTGGCGCACCGGCCGACACCTACGACCGGATCTTCGCGCTGGGCAACGGCCTGATGAACGTGGCCGAGGCGAAGCCGGGTGATCGGGACTACAACGGCGGACGCTGGATGGTCCTCCCGGTCGAATGGCACGTCGCCCCGCATCAGCTGACCTCGGCCGAGGACGTCTGGCAGGCGGAGCTGGACGGCGACCTGACGATCGGTCCGGACCCGGTGCGCCAGTTCCTGTGCCCGGTCATCAAGGTCCAGCCCAACGGGTGATTCCGGTCCTTAGGGCGCGTTGGTGGGCCGGGGCGCGCGTCTCGGCCCACCGCCGCGGCGGCGTGGTCATCTGGAGGGCTGCCGACATGCGGCGGTAATTGGCCGGTAAGCGGCGCTCGCTATGGTCCGGGCATGAAGCGCAACGCCACCGGCAACGAGCCAGCGATCGCACGGCGCGTCTTCGGAGCCTGGTCGATCACCATTCCGGCCTCATTCGCAGAAACCTTCGTCGACGAAGGCGGCTACTGGCACGCGTACGATACGCATCGCTCGGTGTCCCTCACCAGCATGGTCGTGGAGGCCGAGGGCGGACCGGTCAGCGCGGACCGGATCTTGCGCCAGATGGGGCCCCTGCCTGGAGCGTCGGTGGACTCCTTGCCTCCCGGGCTCATCGGATACGGCGTCGAAGACGAAGCGATCCAGCCAGCACGAGCCTCGCGCACGCTTTCCGGCATCCTGGTGCGTGATGGCCGTGTGCTGATGGTGACGATCACGGGCGACGACACCGACTGGGCGCGGCGGACATGGCTTTCGATCGGCGCCCATCCAGCCCCGCTGCCTGGACCCGGTCAGCGTGGGCAGGAGGAACCGAACCGCATCCAGCAGCGCCATTAGCCGCCCAGCGTGCGCTTGGCCAGGTCGCATCCGACGTTGACATGGCGTCCCCGGCAGGATTCGAACCTGCGACCGGCGGTTTAGAAGACCGCTGCTCTGGTCCACTGAGCTACGGGGACCCGGCAGAGGATACCCCTCACCGGCTGAAACCGGTCGCGTACCGAAGTGCATCGCGAGCCCCGTCCAGCGCAGCGTGAGGAGCGAACCATGGACGGGAAACGATCAACTCGCGTAGCCCTTTTGCTGGCAACCCTGGGGCTGCTGCTCAGCCTGCCGTCGGCTGCCGTCAGCGCCAAGGTGCCCAAGATCCTGGAGTTCGACACCATGGTCGGCGTGCCGGAGGCCCTGACCGGCAGCCAGGCGCCGATCCGCGGCGTGAACGGCGGCGGCATCCCCTGGACCCTGACCGCCGGTCGTGGCGAGCTCACCACCAGCGGCCACCTGGAGATCCAGGTCGACGGCCTGGTGCTCGCCGACGGCATGAACGCCGGCAACAACCCGATTCCCAGCTTCCGTGGCCTGGTCAGCTGCCTGGATGCGGACGGCATGGTGCAGAACGTCAGCACCGACCTGTTCCCGGCAATCACCGGGCCCGCGGGCGCCGACGGTGGAGACGCCAAGATCGAGGCCGACCTGGCACTGCCCCAGCCCTGCATTGCACCGATCGTGTTCGTGACCAGCGGCGGCGGCTCCTGGTTCGCCAGCACGGGCGGCTGAACCCGGCGGGGAACGATGTGGCCCGCGGCCTACGGCCGTCGCCTGCCGACGGCGGCGGTCGCGCCCCCTAGCGCCAGGGCCGTCACGGCGGCCAGGATGGCCGACTCGCGCAGCACGAAGTCCGGGTAGCGATGGTCGGGGATGACGTAGGCCACCATCGTCATTCCTTCCGGATCCCCATCCTCGCCGGTGACGATCTCGCCGCCGTGACCATCGTAGTAGTCGCTGAGGCCGATCAGCTCGCCGGTGGCGTCGTCGCGGTAGGCCATGTCGAACACCCGCCCCACGCCCTGCATGTTCTGGGCATCGACCGGCACGGCCTCCGCCGCCATCCAGGCGTCCATGCCCAGCGCCACGGCGACGAACAGGCCCAGGGTGGCGGCGCCGGCCAGGAGGAGCGCCGGCAGTTGACGGGGAAGCAGGGTCCCGACGGCCAACCCCAGTGACAGCACCGCCAGCGCGCGCACGGCGACCAGGGCGCCGCGCCCACCGTAGTCCTGGAAGCCAGGGGCCACGCCCTCGTTCCACGGCGCGACGCGGGTCAGCAGCTCGCCGGCCAGGCCCAGCAGCAGCGCGGTCAGCAGCGTGATGACCGCGATGGGCGCGCCGCGGTGCAGCAGCCAGCGGCGCCGCGAGCGGCTCAAGGCCCAGGCAATGGGCGCCGTTCGGCCCTCGACCTCGCGCGCGACGATCGGAACCCCCAGGATGAGACCGAGCACGAACGGGCTCAGCAGGATCGCCCCGCCGGCGATCCGCCGGCCGCTCTCGAGCAGGTTCGAGGCCTGCATGAACTGCGGGCACGGCGAGCCGACCGATCCCTCGGTGGCTTCCGGAGCGGCTGCATAGCAAGCCAGCTCGTCGCCCCGCACGGCTCGGGTCTGCCAGGCGAGCAGGAGCGATCCCACCAGCAGCACCAGCGCCGCCCCCAGCAGCAGGAACAGCTCCAGGCGCTGCATGGCGAAGGCCAGCCGGAAGGCACGGCCCATCAGCCCGGCCTCCGGCGGCCGACGACGAAGGTCGCGGCCAGCCCCAGCAGCAGCGCCAGGGCGCCCAGGACCGCCGACTCGCGCAGCACGACTCGTGGATAGAGGCTGCCGGGGACCAGCAGCTCGCGGTCCCAGCCGATCAGCTTGTCGCGCTGTCCGACGTCGTCCAGGCTGGCATACAGGCCGCCATCCCCGTCGATCGCGTCGTAGGTCAGGCCGCGCCGCTGGAGCTCCTCGTAGGTGACCAGCTCACCGGTCACCAGCTCCGTGCGCTGGCCCACGAACAGGGCGCCGGCCCGCTCGGAATCGACGCCGCAGCACTCCATGTCGTATGCGTGGGCCATGGCATCGGTCTGGTTCCATCGGTCCATTCCCAGGCTGACCGCGGTGAAGACGAGGACCGATGCGAAGGCTGCGCCCAGCACGCCGGGCAGCTGCCGGCCGACCACGGCGCCCAGGGTCACCCCGATCCCCAGCGCCGCCAGCCCGCGGACCACGATCAGGCCGCCGCGGCGGCCATACCAGGTGAAGTCCCGGTCCAGCTCCTGAAGCGGCAGCAGGGCGGCGGCCAGGATCTCGCTGACCACGGCCAGGACTCCAAGCAGAGCGGCGAGCACCAGCGCCAGAAACACGACCCGCCGTGCCAGCCACCATGCGCGCGAGCGGCTCAGCGTCCAGGCCATGCCCGCGGTCCGGTGCTCCACCTCGCGGGCGACCAGCGGCACGCCCAGCACCAGCCCCATCCCGAAGGGCGCTGCCCAGCTCAGGTAGAGCAGCCGGGTGCCCCATTCGCTGGTCTGCATGAAACGCTGCGCGAACTGCTCGCAGCCGGGCACGAAAGCGGCGGGATCAGGGCAGCTGGCCTCGCCGCCGGCGAGCATCCGCAGCTGCCAGGCGAACCAGACCATCGCCGCGGCCACGACCCCGACGCCGGCAACCGACGCCAGCACCTCCCAGCGATGCAGGGCGAACGAGAGGCGCGCCCACGCGAGGGGGCCCCTCACGCCGCCGCCTCGCCCGGCACGGCCCGCGCCGAGGCCAGGTAGCCGATCACGACCTCTTCCAGCGTCGCCGGCCGCAGGCCGGTGGCCGACGC
>JBOGSY010000127.1:0-5910 GCA_050691915.1 Candidatus Limnocylindria bacterium
CCGTGAGCTTGGCAGGATCGGCTGGATAGCCGAACGAGAGGAGGAAGTCGCAGCGCCGATCTTCGGGCAGGCCCAGCAGCTGCGCGGCCAGCGCGTGGTCGTAGACCGTCGCCGGGACGCTGCCGATGCCGAGATCCCACGCCGCCAGCACCATGTTCTGCGCCGCGCGACCGAGATCCCACATGACCGAGTTGGTGCGCTGGCCCTGCGCGTCGGGCGTCACCAGCGCCACCGCCGCGGCGGCGCGGGCCAGGTGGCCGGCGTAGCGACCCACAGCCGCCAGCTCGCGCAGACGGCCGGGGTCACGGACCACGATGAACGCCCAGCGCTGCTCATTCTTCGAGCTCCCGGCACGCCGACCGGCGTTCAGGATCCGGTCCACGGCCTCAGGCGGCAGCGGCCGATCTGCGAACTGCCGCACCACGCGCACCGCCTTGATCGCATGCCAAGTATCCATCGGTCCAGAAGGATGCCGGATTCGCGCCCGGCGTGCGTGACGCGTCGAGAGGGGCCACGGGGTGGTTCGCACCCACGCGCGGGTAAGATGCGCGGATGACGAGCCTGAAAGTGGCCGCCTGCCAGATCGATCCCAAGATCGGCGAGGTGGAGGCCAACCTGGAACGCATCGGCCGAGCGGTGGAGGGGGCGGCCGCAGCGGGAGTCCGATTCGCGGTGCTGCCCGAGGCGGCGGTGACCGGCTACGCCTTCGCCTCCCTGTCCGAGGCGATGCCGGTCGCCCGGCGGGCGGAGGCGATGGCCGAGACGGCCCTGGCCGGCCTGGCGGAGACGCACCGCATGACGATCGTCTGCGGGTCGCTGGATCCGGACGGTGACGAGATCTTCAACGTCGCCCACGTCCTGACGCCGGACGGGCGGCGCTACCGCTACCGCAAGATGCACCTCCCCTTCCTGGGGATCGACCGCTTCGCCACGCCGGGTCCGGATGCGCCCTCGGTGATCGAGGTCGACGGCCTGCGCTTCGCGATCCTGATCTGCTACGACCTGCGCTTCCCGGAGGCCGCCCGCATCTGCGCCCTGGACGGCGCCGACCTCATCGCGCTGCCCACCAACTGGCCGCTGGGGGTGGAATTCCATCCGGACCTGTTCGCGCCGGCGCGGGCCGCGGAGAACCATTGCTACGTCCTGGCCGCGGACCGGGTCGGCACCGAGCGCGGCACCACCTTCATGGGCCGCTCGCTGCTGGTGGACTTCAACGGGACGCGGCTGGCGGTGGCGTCCGATACCGACGAGGAGCTGCTCATCGGCGAGATCGATCCCGAGGCGGCGCGCGCGACCCACGTGCGGCGGCGGCCCGGGGAGCACGAGTGGGACACCATCGGCGACCGGCGCCCGGGGCTGTACCAGCGACTGCTCAGCCCGGGGCTCGACCGCGAGCACCCGCGCACCGCCAGCCACTACTCGGGGGACGTGGAGTAGCCGCTCAGGCGGTCTCCTGCGGAATTCCGTCGCGCAGGACCTTGCGCACCTGGTCGTACGCCTCCTCGACCGTCATGCCCACCGATTCGTAGAGGCGGGTCGCCCCGGTCAGGCTGTCCGCGTCCACGCCCAGCGCCACGCCGGTCATCCCCCGCCGCCGGTACTCGGCGAACGAGTGCAGCAGGATGGCCCGCGCCAGCCCACGACGCCGATGCGAGGGCACAACCCCCAGGCCGCTGATCCAGCCCAGGTTGTCGGGGATGACCGAGTTGGTGGCGGTGGCAACCACCCGCCCGCCGTCCACGGCCAGGAACCAGAGGCCCGGGTCGAAGTCAGGGCGCTGGGTGCGGGTCACCCACTCCTCGAAGGGCGTATGGACGTGCCCCCAGTGATCGGCAAAGGCCTCCTCCAGCGCAGCGTGGGTGGCCCGCTCGTCCCGGCCCGGCACGAAGGTCCGCACCGCGATTCCCGGCGGCCAGCTGGCGGGCGGCGGCGCAGCGGTCATGTCGATCCGCATCCGCAGGAAGCGGCGCGCCCAGGCGAACCCCAGCCCGCGGGCCCAGCCGAGCGCCGGCGAGCCGCTCTTGACCCAGCCGACCAGAGTCACCTCCGCCCGCGCCGGAGCCTGCGGCAGCTTCGCCGTGGCGCGCTCCTCCAGCGCGCCGGCCAGGGCGGAGCCGATCCCCTGCTCCCGCCACTCGGGGTGGACCGAGACCTGGCCGCGGTGCTGGACTCCGGCCCGCAGCTGGAGCGCGGCGAAGGCGACGGGCGTGCCGTCGTGCCACACCAGCCAGGCGTCCGCCTCCAGGTCGGTCTGGGCCATCTCCGCCCGCACGTCCTCGACGGTCATGTCGACCGCGCCGAAGTCGAACGTGTCCACCGCGGAGATCAGCTCGAAGATCGGCTGGGCATCGTCCCGGGTCGGGGGCCGCACCTCCAGGCCTAGCGCGGTCAATCGGTCCATGAAGGTCCTTCGGACCCGCCAGCGGGGGGCCGTGGGGCTCAGTCCGAGGCGGCCCACATGATCAGGCCGGCGGTGACGACCCCCCAGATCAGGCCGACGAAGGCCGCCAGGCCCTCCGGTCCCTCGCCCCGCACGGTCGGCAGGTAGTGGTCGATGACGGCCAGGCCGACGACCATATAGCCGAGCCAGAGCACGGTCCCCACCGACGCGATGATGGTGCGGCGGGTGCGATCCTTGGTCACGGGCGTGATGCTAGCAAATCAGCCGGCCACGACGGCCGCGGCGGCCGCCAGCCGGGCCCGCTCCGGCACGCGGTGGAAGAGGGACGGGTCCGCTCGCCCCGGCAGCGACCGCAGCTTGGCCGCGGCAGTCAGGCCCAGGATCACCTCGCCGGCCGGGCCGCGCAGGGTCATGGTGCCGATGTGCTCGGCCACCTCGGTCACCGTGAAGACGCTCCCCGGCCGGACGGCGTGCTCCTGCAGGAAGGTGAGCAGCCGGGCGTCCTCCTCCGCCTCCTCGGTGACGCGCAGGACGGTGATCTCCTCGCCGGCCGGGGCTTCGGACAGCGGGATCCCCGCCGGCCGGTCCGTCGTCCGCCCATCGCGCGGGATGGGGTTGCCGTGCGGGCAGGTGGGCGGGCGGCCCAGCAGCTCGTCGATCCGGTCCGTGACCCGCTCGCTCAGGGCGTGCTGGAGGTGATGGGCCTCCTCGTCCGCCTCCGCCCAGCCCAAACCAACCACCTCGGTCAGCAGCCACTCGGCCAGGGCGTGGCGGCGGAAGGTGCGCTCGGCGATGGCGCGGCCGTCATCGGTCAGCTCCAGCTGGCGGGTCATCTCGTCGACGGTGAGCAGGCCCTCGCGCGCCAGCCGGCTGACCATCTCGGACACGGTTGCCGGGCTGACGCCCATCCGCTCAGCTAGGCGCGCGGCGATGACCGGCTGCCCCTCGCCGCGCATGTAGCGGATCGTCATCAGGTACTCGGCGGCCGCGTCGGTCGGCTGGTGGTCGGCTGCCATGGGCCGATTCTAGCCGCCCACTGCTCCAAGGCCGGCACGGCCACCAGACGCGGCAGCGCGGCGCTTCGTTCCGGGCCGGACCGGCTACGGACGCGCGATGCTGACCTCGACCGACGCAGGATTCCCGTCCGGGTCGTACGCTAGGGTGGCGTGGGAGATGGTCGCCAGCGTCCAGCTGACGGCGGCCGTCTTCTTGTTCAGGTTCAGCGTGAAGAAGCAGCTCCCGGTGGCGCCGGTGGTGCAGCCGCCATCCGCCCCGGTGGACCACGATCCGCTGACCGCCGCGCCGCTCACCGGGTCGGCGACGCCGTCGACGGCGGTGACTGTCACCGTGGCCGTCCAGCCGCCCTTGCGCGAATTGGAATCCCCGCTGAGGGTTCCGAGCGAGACGGTGCCGGCTGGTGGCGGAGGCGGAGGCGGAGGCGCGCTGACGGTGACCGATCGGGTCAGGCTGCCGGTGGCGGTTTCGTTGTCGGTGACGGTCAGGGTGACGTCGTACGTCCCGGCCGACGAGAAGGTGTGGCTGGCGGCGACGCCGGTGGCGGAGCCATCGGTCCCGAACGCCCACGCGTGGCTCACGATGCTGCCGTCCGAATCGCTCGACGCGGCACCGTCGAAGGAGCAGGCCAGGTCGGTGCAGGCGAAGCTGAAGGAGGCGGTGGGCGGCTGGTTGGCCGGAGGCGCGCCTGACGCCCAGTAGCCGGCGTCCCAGCTGACCTGCGCCAGCCTGGCCTGGCCGCTGACCGAGGGGTGGAAGTAGTCGCCGGACACGTCCGAGGCGGTGAACGCGGTGCCGTACACCGCGTTGCCGTCCCACAGGCAGCGCGGGGTGGCGGCGCACACCTCGGCCAGGACCGCGTTGTAGTCGATGTTGCGCTGCGCGACGCGCGCGCGGCGCTCCACGTCCGCGGAATTGGTGGAGGTCGGGTTGTCGAGCAGCGACTGGCAGATGTTGCCCAAGCTCCAGATCCAGCGGGCCCAGAAGTTGCCTTTGAACAGCTCCCAGAGGCCCAGCACCCGCGGGATGCTGACGACGTACACATCGCTCCCCGGCGAGCCCGCGCTGAGGGTGGCCATGGCGGCCTGGAACTGGGTGCGGAAGTCCGCGACCGGCGTCATCTGAGCCTCGGTATCGGTGCAGATGTCGTTGCCGCCGATGAGGACGGTCAGGTAGTCCGGCTGGAGCGCCACGACCTGCTGCACCTGGGCGTTGAGGTCCGCCACCTTCGCCCCGCTCACCGAGCGGTTGTGATTCTGGCCGCTGATGGCCGGGTTGAGGGCGAGCAGCCGAAGGTAGTGGCTGTTGACGCTGCCGCTGGTGCCGGTCGACCACGAGTTGGCCGGGTAGTCGGCCCCCAGGCTGCCGCCGGAGCTGGCCGCCTGGGTGATCGAGTCGCCGATCGCCGCCATCGAGCTCGCCAGGGGCGGCGCCACGGCGCCGGCCGCGGCCGGCAGGAGGCCGATGATGAGCGCCGCGGCGACCAGCACCGCGAGCAAGGTGCGCCGGGCCCGGGCCATGGGTGTCCCTCCGCGAAACCAGCTGGGGCAACTGCGATGAATGTACTCCGCCTGGCAAGGGGTTCGGCCTGCGCCGCAGTCCCGCCGGAGTGCGCGCATGCCACCATCTGCCCGTGGAACCGCGCACGCCTGAAACAACCCGCGACCCATCGCGTCTCGGCGATGTGAACCAGCCGATGGGCCAGTCCGAGCAGCCTCCGCGCGCGATGCCGGTGCAGGCGATGCGCAGCCCGGCGTCCGAGAGCGCGCACGCTGCCCTCCTCGACGCCTACGAAGCGCATCAGCGGCAGCTGCACACCTACCTGCTGGCCACCACGCGCGACCCCGGCACGGCTGCGGACCTGCTGCAGGAGACCTTCGTCCGCTACCTGCGCGAGGCGCAGGCCGGCCGCATCCCGCTCAGCCCCAGGGCCTGGCTCTACCGCGTGGCCACCAACCTGGCCAACAGCCACGGCCGGCGCCGGCGCTCGGCCGCGCGCTGGATGGAGCGCCAGTCGCCGTACCCGGCCACAGTCGACTCCGCGGAGGACGAGATCGTCCGCCGTGAGCGGAGCCGGCTGCTGATGGATTCGCTGGAGGATCTGCCCGACGAGGCCCGGGCGGCGCTGCTCATGGCATCCCACGGCTTCAGCGGTGCCGAGATTGCCCTGGCCATCGGCCGCACCGAGTCCGCAACCCGAACCCTCATGTGCCGGGCACGGCTGCGCCTGCGCAACCGGCTGGCAGACGAAGGAGCCGAGGAATGATCGACCACCGCCGGGCGGCCCAGCTGTCCGCCACGTCGCTCGACTTCCCGCTCACGGCCGACGAGCGGATGGAGCTGGGCGTCCACCTCCGATCGTGCACCGACTGCGCGGCCATGGACGCCGCCCTGCGCGCCGACGCCGGGATGCTGCGCGACCTGCCCGAGATCGACGCGCCCGGCGAGATCCGCCAGGCGCTGGCCTGGTCCGCGGACCAGCCGCCCCGCTCGGG
>JBOGSY010000128.1:0-5888 GCA_050691915.1 Candidatus Limnocylindria bacterium
CGCCAGGCCCAGCCGGCGCGCGATCCAGGCGCGGCCGCGCCGCAGGTCGGAGCGGGTCAGCGCCACCCGCCGGACGCCGACGTCCAGCGGAACCAGCACCATGGCCACCAGCAGGAGGGCCGGCCAGATGGGCGTGGGGAAGGCGAGCGCGGCGATGTCGTGCGACCAGATCGACCGCGCGCTGGCGCCCTCCTGGTCGATCGTCAGCTGACGCCCGCCGCCGGCCGCCGCGTAGCCGGCCAGCGCCTCCTGGTCGACTCCCAGGCGGCGGAACTCCTCGGCCGCCGGCGAGACGAGCCCCAGCGTGCGCGAGGCGGAGTCGCTCCCGGCCCGCGTCTGGGCCACCCGCACCAGGTAGGCGCCGGGCTCCTCGGCGCGCACGCTGCCGGCATAGCGGCCGGGAGCCACCTGGTCCAGGACCGCCTGGGTCGGCTCCAGGCCGGGACCGACCAGGCGCAGCACGGTCCGGTAGAAGTTGCGCGGCTCGCCGTCGTCGCTCAGGGAGCTGACCTCCACGTTCAGCTGTCCCTCGCGGCCCGGGGAGAAGCGGACGTCGATGCCGGCGTCGTCCCCCGCAGGCAGGGTCCAGGCGATCAGCTGGGCGGTGAGGGTCCCGAAGGCATCGGTTCCGATCCAGTCCGCCGCCCATTGCTGCCGCGTGTCGCTGGTCCATGCCGCCGCCCGACCCAGGCCGTACTGCCACTGGGCCAGGAGCGGGTCCTCCCGGCCGGTGAGCAGCGCGACGGTGGCGGTGCCCTTGGCCGTGGTGGCGTTGTAGCCGCGCAGGGCGGGAAGCCGCCCCGCGTCCAGGCCGCGCAGGATCTCGGACGGGGCCGACGGGATCGGCTGGAAGGCCTCTTCCACGATCTGCTCCCCGGCGGTGCGGATCGTCTCGCGCAGGAAGATGTCCGGGATGGTGGTGGCGTCGTCGGCGTCGTAGTAGCGGCCGCCGGACTGCTCCGCCAGGCGGCGCAGGATGTCCGCCGACCCGCCCCCGGTGCCGATCGTGGAGAGGGTGATGCCGGCCGCCTTCATGTCGGCCAGCAGCTGGTCGTAGGCGCCCGATTGCGACCAGCCGTCGGTGATCAGGATGATGTGCCGCAGCTTGGCGGGATTGCGGACCAGGTCGTCGTAGGCCGCCTTCAGCCCGGCGAAGATGTTGGTCTGGCCGTCCGCCCGGAAGCCCAGCGAGCCCTGCAGCCCGTTGACGTCGATCGGCCCGGTGCGCAGCGCCCAGTGCGCGCCCTCGTCGAACGCCACCACCCCCAGCTGGTCGGTGGGCGCCAGGGCATCGGCCGCTCGCAGGATCGCCTCCTTGGCGATGTCCACCTTCTCGAAGCCGCGCGTGCCGCTGGTGGCGGTGTCCATGTCGTCGCCGGTGCAGTGGCAGTCGGCCATCGACCCGCTCTTGTCGACGACGGCCACCAGGGCCACGTCCGGCGACCGCTCGCGGTCGCGGACGGTCATGTAGACCGGCAGGATCTCCTCCATGACGGTGTTCAGGTATCCGCCGGCGCCGTAGCTGTCGCGCCCGCCCAGCATCACCAGGCCCTTGCCGAGGTCGCGGACGTAGACCTGCAGGCTGGCCATGGTGGTGGCGCCCAGGGCGTCGGCCGAGACGTTGTCGAGCACCACCGCGTCGTAGCCGGCCAGGGTGGCCAACGAGGAGGGAACGCCGCCGGAGGCGACGACGGTCACATTCTGGCGCGCCTCGGCCAGGGCGGCGACCAGGTCGGCGGCGCGGGCGGCGTCATCGGTCGCCAGCAGGACCTGCGGCTCGCCGGTGACCAGCACGTAGGCATCGGCCGCGTTGTTCTGCGCGAAGCGGTCCTCGTCCGGCTCCAGCACCGCGCGGAAGACGTGGAACCCGGGCTCGCTGGCTTCGACCACGAACCGGACGGAGATGGTGCCGGGCTCCAGCTCCAGGTCGCGCGTGGCCACGGTCGCGCCGTCCGCCAGCAGGCGGAGCGTGGCGGCGGTCTCGACGGTGGCGCGGACGCGGACCGCCAGCTCGATCGTCTCGCCCACGCGGGCGCCGGGAGGGGCGTCCACGCCGTCGACCAGCGCCTCGCCATGAGTCGCCGGGTCCGGCAGGACGACGTCCAGCCGCACGCCGCGGGCGGCGGCGGCCACCACCGTCTGCGCACCGCCACCCCCGGTGTCGTTGCCGTCGGACAGGAGCACCATCCGCCGCTGCGTGCCGGCCGGGAAGATCGCCTCGGCCAGGCGCACCGCGGCCGCGATGTCGGTGGCGCCCACCACCGGCACCGAGGACGGGTCACGCAGCTCGGCCAGGTTGGAGGGCAGGCGGTCGACCAGGGCATTCGCCCCGAAGACGACCACTCCCGCCGTATCGCCCTCCGGCATCTCGCGCACCGCCCGGCCGGCGAACCCCAGCAGGTCCTCGCGGCTGGCATCCAGCATCGACGCCGAGGCATCCAGCAGGAAGACCACCGCCAGCCGGTCGGAGGCCAGCGTCAGCCGCGCTCCCGCCAGCGACGCGACCAGGCAGACGGCCAGCGTCAGCCGGATCAGCAGGGAGGCGATGCGCCGCCCGCGGGGCAGCAGCCGGGAGGCCGCCAGCCAGCCGAGGCCCAGCAGCAGCAGCCCCGGCACCAGCAGCCAGAGCCAGGCGGGCTGGCTGAAGGCGAGCGGCAAGGTCACGGCCCGGACCGTCCGGCCGGCCGGACCGATGGAGCCGCCGGCCCGGGGCCCCGCCGCAGGGCGCGCCCCAGGGCGCGCCGGGTAGGCCGGTGGAAGAGCAGCCACTCGACCACCAGCAGGACGAACGCCACCAGCGCCAGCGGCCACCACCACTCGTCGCGTGCCGGGAGGCCTGCGCCGCCGGCGGTGGCGCCGACCCTGCCCATGTCGGCGATGCGCAGCGGGTCGCCCGGCGCGATGCGCGACTCGCCCGGGTCGAACAGGTTGGCGGCGGTCTGCCCCAGCGGCGGGTCGCCCTCTCCGCCCGCGTCCGCCGCTCGGAGCTCGATGATCCCGGCCTGGCGCGCCGGGGGCAGCGTCACGCGGCCTCCGACGACCTCGAGCTCGATCCCCTCCGAGCTGCTCGGCAGATCCGTGAGCGAGGTGGTGGTGGCGACGACCCTGCGGATGGCAGGGTCGAGCTCGACCACCAGCGTCTCACCCAGGTCGACCGACGGCGGCAGCACCCCGTCGACCGGCGGCAGCAGAAAGTCGGCAAGGTTGCTGACCAGCAGCGGAAACGCGACCTGGAGGGGCAGGTCGCTCTCGCCCAGGCTGAAGGCCAGCAGCGCGACCCCACGGCCGTCGATGCGCCCGGCGGCGATCAGCGGGTCACCGTCGGTGCTCTCCACCAGGGGGCGCATGCCGGCGGCCAGCTCCACCGCGCGCGCCCGGCCGACGTGCAGGGTTGACAGGTCCACGAACCGCAGGAGCGGCTCGGCGGGGTCGGCCCGCGCCAGCGCCGGGCCCTGGATCCGCGACCCGAGCGTGCCGAACGGGCCGTCGCCCGGCGGCCCGATCCAGAGGCTCGGGACCAGCGGAACGTCCGCCGGCGCGACGCGGTCGAAGACCAGGAGGCCAAAGGGCGCGCCCGCCCCCTCCGCCTCGTCGAGCGCATCGGCGTAGCCACCCGGACCCACCGCGTAGAGCTCCAGGCGGGGCAGCAGCGCCAGCGCGCTCTCCAGGTAGGCGTTCCCCTCCGTCACCAGCAGCGAACGCACCACCGACTCCTGGGGCACCAGCGCATAGGCCCGATCGTCGACCGCCAGCGCATCGTCGCCCGCCAGGCGGGCCTCGATCACGAAGGCCGCCGTCGGGATCGTGCTGATCAGGGCCTCGGTCCGCTGGCCGGCCGGGACGGTCAACTCGCGCGCGTCCACCAGGGCGCCGTCCGCATAGACCTCGAGCCGTCGGGTGGCCTCGACGGCGGACGGGTTGCTGACCGCGACGAACAGGTCCACCTGGGCGCCGCCCGAGCGCCGAACGGCCGAGAGGGCGGCAATCGCCTGGTTGGCATCGGTGGAGCCGACCCGCTCGACGACCACCGGGGCACCGATTCCGACGCGGGGCAGGCGGTCGGCGTTCGCATCGGTCACCACCACCACGGTCGAGTCGGAGTCTCGCGCCGCGAGCGCCGAGGCCAGGGCGAAGGCATCGGTCAGGTCGCCGGGCAGCTGGCTGGCCGTGATCCCGTCGATGGCATCCAGGGCCGCCGCGCGGTCATCGGTCTCGCTGACCAGCACGTGTGCCGAATCGTCCGCCGCCACCACGGTGATGCGCCCTCCCTCCGGCAGGTCGCCCACCACCTGGCGGGCGGCGTCGCGGGCCTGAGCCATCCGCTCGCCCTCGGGGTCCTGGGCGGCCATCGAGGCCGAGGTGTCGACGATCAGCACCACGTTGGCCGCCAGGTCGGAGGTCACCGCCACGAACGGCCGCGCCGCGGCCAGGACCGCCAGCAGCGCGATGAGCAGCTGGACCAGCAGCAGCCAGCTGAAGCGCAGTCGCTGCCACGGCGCGTTGGCCTCCACGTCGCGGACAAGCTGCTGCCACAGGAAGGTGCTGCCCACCGGCACGTCGCGGCGCCGGAGGCGGAGCATGTAGTAGGCGACGATGATCGGCAGGCTGACCAGGCCGATGAGCGCCAGCGGGAGGATCACCGGACCGATGCCACGGCTGGGGTAGCCCAGCGAGTTGCCATGGTCATTCCACGACCCGGCGGCGGCGGAGGGTGTCGAACAGCAGGTCGGCCAGGTCCAGGTCGGACGGAACGGTGACGTAGGAGCCGCCGCGACGCGCCACGAAGGTGCCGATCTCCTCCTGCCAGCCCGCCAGCCGGGTCCGGTAGCGCTCGACCAGGTCGTCGTCGCCGCTCACCTCGACCCCGGCCCCGGTCTCGTTGTCCACCAGCCGGGCATCGGCGGGAATCTGCGGGTCCAGCTCGTCGGGGCTCATGACGTGCAGGACGGACAGCTGGCAGCGGGTCCCGGCCAGGTCGCGCAGGGCGTCCAGGTAGCCGGGGTCCATCAGGTCGCTGATGAGCAGCAGCGGGCCACGGCCGCGCAGCCGCCCGGCGTACTCGCGAGCCGCCGCCGCCAGGCCGGTGTGGCGCTCCGAGCGTGGCGCGGAGAGGAAGCGGAAGACCTCGAACACGCGGGCCTTGCCGCGCAGCGGGCGCAGCGTGGTGGCGTGGCCGTCCCCCAGGAACGCGACGCTCACCCGATCCAGGTGGGCGAGGCCGAGGTAGGCGAGCGCCCCGGCCGCCCGGCGCGCGAAGGCGAGCTTGTTGGGCAGGCCGAAGTCCATGCTGCGGCTGGCGTCCACCAGCACGTGAACGGTGACGTCCTCTTCCTCGACGAAGAGCTTGATGAAGAGCCGCTCGAGCCGGGCGTAGACGTTCCAGTCCAGCTGGCGCAGGTCATCGCCGGCGGTGTAGTTGCGGTAGTCGGCGAACTCGACGCTCTGCCCGCGGCGAACGCTGCGCCGCTCACCCTTCATCCGTCCGGCGGTGAGCCGCCGCGAGGCGAGCTCCAGCTGTTCGAGCCGCCGCAGAAACGCCTCGTCGAAGAGGACGTCGGGGGACGCGGCCGCCCGAAGGGGCCCCTCGCGGGTCTCGGCCGACGGCTCAGTCACTGGAGACTTGCCGGCGCGAGAGCTGCCGCCTCATCGGTCTGGACCGCCCGGCCGGCCCTATTCGGCCGGTTCGGTTGGCGTCTCGGCGATGATGGCGCGGACGACCGACTCGGTGCCGATGCCCTCCGCCTCGCCCTCGAAGTTGAGGATGATCCGGTGGCGCAGCGCCGGCGTGGCGACCGCCTGCACGTCGCTGAAGGCGACGTTGAACCGCCCGTCCAGGAGGGCGTGGATCTTGGCGCCCAGCACCATCGCCTGCGCTCCGCGCGGCGAGC
>JBOGSY010000129.1:0-5678 GCA_050691915.1 Candidatus Limnocylindria bacterium
CATCGGTCAGGTCGCCGGTGAGCGACGCGCTCAGGAGCTCCTCGGGGTGGGCACCGGCTCGCGGCGGCAGTCGCGGCGTCATCGGACCAGGCCCTCCGCCGCCAGCTGGCGGCGCATCTCGCCGCGTGCCCGGCAGAGCAGGGTGCGCACGGCCCCGTACGAGAGGCCCATCACCTCGCCGATCTGCTGGGCGCTCATGTCCTCCAGGTCAGACAGGATCAGGCACTGCCGGTGGTTGGGTCGCAGCGCCAGCAGCGCCCGCTGGATGCGTTCGTCCAGGGTGCCGGCGATCACCTGGGCCTCCGGGCCGGGGCCCGTGTCCGGCCGCTCGTGGTGCCGCTCCTCGTCGCCGCCCATGGGCGTGACCCAGCGGCGGCGGCGCATCTCGTCGATCGCCGTGTTGGTCGCGATCCGGTAGAGCCAGGAGCGAGTCGAGTTCTCATCGGTCAGGGTGTCGAGCTTGCGGTAGGCCTTGATGAAGGTGTCCTGGGTGATGTCGGCGGCGCGGTCCGGGTCGCCGACCATGCGCAGGACGTAGTTGAAGATGGGCGCCGAGAATTCCTCGAACAGCCGGTCGAAGGCGGCCCGATCGGGCGTCGCGCTCATGGGCGACGCCCAGGCCCTGGCCCGGTCGCCAAGCCCAATCGACAGCACCCGGTCCTCCGTTGCGAGCCGCCCCCCATCCGCCTCCCCTGACGCACTGGTCTCCGCCCCTGTTACGCGGGCCGCCGCTGCAGGTGGGCCCGAAGCACCTCGGCGGCGAACTCCGGCGCGGCCGGGTTGACGGCCAGCGCGGTCGCGCGCTCGAGCCCGGCGATCACGCGCAGCCGCGGGTGCAGCTCCCAGTGCCAGTGGAAGGTCTGCTCCAGGCGCTCGCCGGCGGGCGCAGTATGCAGGAACAGGTTGTAGGGCGGGTCTCCCAGGGCGTCCAGCGCGCCCAGCGTCCGCTGCAGGGTGGCGGCGGTGGCCGCCAGGTCATCGTCGTCGAGCCCGGTGAAGTCGGCGGCATGGGTGCGCGGCACGATCATCAGCTCGAACGCGCTGCGGCTGGCGGCCGGGGCGAACACGATGAAGCGCTCCTCGGCCAGCACCAGCCGCTCGCCGGCCTCCTCCTCCGTGCGGGCCAGGCCGCACCACACACAGCTGCGCGCCCGGATCTGGTGGCGGGCGCCGCCGCCGATCTCCTCCGCCAGCCAGTGCGGCACCTGGGGGATGGCGTACAGCTCCATGTTCAGGTGCTGGCTGCGCGAGCCCGCCTGGCGGCCGTAGCTCTGCACCGCCTGGAGCGAGAGCGGTCGCTGCGGCGGGTTGGCCTGCGAGCCCAGCTGGCGCATGGCGTCGCGCAGCCCGCGCAGCAGGTTGAGCGCCAGGCGCGGCGACGCGTCCGCCAGCCGCTCGTGGTGGCCGCGCGGGCCCACCAGGATCTCCCACGACCCGGCCGACGACTCCACCTCCGAGATCGAGAGCTGGGCGGCCGTCTCCTTGGACGAGTCGATCCGGTGGAAGGCGTCGGCCCGCAGGGTCACGCGGCGGACGGTGGCGTCCTCCGCGGCATCGGCCTCGGACGTGGGGTCGTCGTCGCAGTGGCGGCAGTGGGTGCCCTCCACCGGGGCGGCCTGGACTGCGAACGACGCGTGCTCGAACGAGCGGTCGGTGACGATGGCCGCCCACCAGCCGGTGACGGGGTCGCGGCGCAACTCGAACACGCGGCGCATCGTAGCCCAAGTCGGGCGCGGGGCCGGCGCGGTCAGCCGAGCGCGCCCCCCAGCCGCTCCGCCACCTCGAACGGGTCGCCTCCGACCACGGACGCCGCATACAGCTCCATGGCGCCGATGTCCGAGCTCCGGCTCTCCGGGTCGCCGCGGTCGACCAGGTGGACCACCGGCCCGAGCTCGCTCCACGCCTCGCCGGCGTCCAGGGGCGGCCGGTGCAGGGCCAGGTTGAAGGCGCGGACCCCCAGGACGTCCCGGTAGGCGACCACCGCGCGCGCTACCGCGGCGGCGAAGGCCGGGTCGCGCTCGTCCGAGCCGGCGGGACCGATGACCAGCAGCTCGCGCTCTTTGATCGGCGTGAGCGACGCCACGGTGGCCACGCCGCCCGCCTCGGCCACGACCAGGGCCAGGTCACGGTGCACCGCCACCAGGTCCTCCAGGTACGGCGCCCCCGTCGCCGAGCGGTAGGCGGCCGCGTCCCGGCGCAGACGCTCGATCCTGGCATAGTGCCGCGCCCGGCCCAGCAGCACCTGGGCGTGGCCGTGCACGATCGAGCCGCCGGCGCGCATGCCGCAGTTCCAGACCAGCAGGTAGGCCGCTGCGGCGGGGTCCGCTTCACGGGCCCGGTCCGCCCAGCGGCGGCCGAGGTGCAGCAGGTCCACCACCGACTCCCGGTCGAAGTCCAGCGGGTCGTGCTTGCGGAAGACCAGCACGCCGTGCTGCCCGTCGTACTTGGCGGCGTTGGCGCCGCTGACCGCGTGATCGCTGTGGACCCGTCCCCACGGCTCGGCCGGCGTGCCGGTCTCCGGGTGGCAGAAGGGGTCGTCGCCGGTCGCCTCCTGCCGCGGCCCTCGGTCGCCGGTCCCCTCCTGCGGCCGCCGGCCGCGCAGCGGCGAGAAGAGGGCGCCCTCCAGCGTCCAGCGGTTGGTGACCCGCACGATCGCCTGGCGCCGCACGGCGTCGACCGATCCGAAGCGGTCGGCCAGCCAGGCGTGCATCTCCGCCGGCGGGTCGGTCTCGCCCACCACCAGGTCGGCGTCGAACATCCGCTCGGCCCGGCGTCGCGCGTCGGGCGGCAGGTTCCGAACCAGCGCCGGCAGGTCCAGGATCCGGCTCACGGCCCGCGCAGCAGGACGTAGGCGACCAGCGCAGCGGCACCGCCGATCACGACGAAGGCCAGGATGGTGGCCGTCGAGCGCGGCGGCGCGTAGCCGCCTTGCTCGATGGCGCCCACCGTGCGACGGAAGCTCACCAGCGCGGGAACCATCATCCCGCCGCCGATCACGATCATGGCCAGCCCCAGCAGGTGGCCCAGCGCATCGGTCACCAGCAGCCGGTCGACCGCGAAGCCCAGGCCGATGAAGGTCACCGCCGTCCGCACCCAGGCCAGGAAGGTCCGCTCGTTGGCAAGGTGGTCGCGCACCGCCGTCTGGCTGCGGTCGACGCCGCCGGGCGCGGTCATCGGTCCTCCGCCGGGAGGTCCCAGCTCCGGGGCCGCGGCAGTGCCTGCCACTCCTGGCGGAGCAGGGACATGAGCAGCACGTCCTCGTGCCGGCCCTCCGCGAACTGCGCGTTGCGCAGGGTGCCCTCCAGCTGGAAGCCCGCCTTCCGGTAGGAGCGCTGCGCGCGCAGGTTGGGCGCGTTAACGTGGAGGTCGATGCGCTCCAGGCGCAGGGCGCCGAAGCCGAAGTCGCAGATCGCGTTCAGCGCCTCCGTGCCGTAGCCGCGGCTCCACTCGCCCTTCTCGCCGATGCTGATCCCGAACTCGGCGTGGCCGTTCTCCAGGTCCAGCCCATGCAGGCCCGCGGTGCCGATGGCCCGGCCGTCCGCCGCCAGGCAGATGACGAAGTGGTAGTCGGACTTGCCCTGGCGCTCCACCATCCCCTCGAACCACTTCTCTTCCATGGCCAGGCTGAACGGGGCGCGCAGGGCCAGGTGGCGGGTCGTCTCGGCATCCGCGAACCAGCGGACGAAGTCCGGCAGGTCCGCGCGCTCCGCGGGGCGCAGGTAGATCCGCTCGCTGCGCAGCACGGGCAGCGGATGGGCGGGGGGTGGCTGGCCGTCAGGCATCGGTTCCTTCTAGGCTATCGCTCCACGCGCCCGAGCATATAGGAGGACCGATACCCATGGCTGCCGTCAGAACCGCCACCGCCAGCTGGAACGGCGACCTCGCCTCGGGGGAGGGGACCGTCAGCGCCGGCACCAGCCAGCTTTTCACCGACCTCCCGGTCAGCTGGGCGTCCCGCACCGAGGCGCCCGCCGGGCGCACCTCGCCGGAGGAGCTGCTGGCCGCCGCCCATGCCGCCTGCTACTGCATGGCGCTCTCCGGCGGCCTGGCCCGCCGCGGCACGCCGCCCGAGCACCTCCACGTGGAGGCGGAGGTCACCTTCGACAAGGTCGGCGACGCGTGGACGGTCGCATCGTCCCGGCTGATCGTGCTGGGCCGGGTGCCGGGGATCAGCGACGCGGACTTCGACGCCGCCGCCGAGGAGGCCAAGGACGGCTGTCCCATCTCGCGGGCCCTGCAGGGCAACGTGGCGCTGAGCGTGGAGCCGACCTTGGAGCCCTAGGCCTCGTCCAGCGCCTAGCGGATCGCGTCCAGGATCTCCGGCGCCAGCCCGGCATAGCCGGACAGGAACTCAACCCGCTCCCGCTTCAGGCGCGCGACCCAGGCGGCATGCTCGTCGGCTCTGCCGGTGCGGGCATAGAGCAGCCGCGGCCGCAGGATCTCGGCGTCATCGATCCCGGGCAGGGCGGCCGCGACCTCGTAGCCGAAGTCCGGGTCCGTCTCCCACTGGATGGTCCCCTCGGAGATGGCCTCCACGATCGCCCCGGAATGCTCGATCGCCACCTTCTTGGAGCGCGGGTCGTCATCCCCGCCGCCGACGCGTCCAGTGTTGAGCAGGTAGACCTCGAACGAGTGGCTGGCCATCAGCTCCAGGAAGCGGTTGGCCTGCTGCTCGTCGCGGTACGGGTAGAACGGGTTGGTTCCGGGAACGCGCAGCGCGCGTCCCTCCTCCGCGGCGCCGCCGGCGGAGGTGCCCTGCGTCTCGCCCAGCATGAAGAAGGCTGCCGCCTGCTCGCGGGAGAGCCGGGCGACCCCGGGGATGATGTTGTCGTTGCGGTTGAGGATCAGGAGGTGGTCAACCGGGCCGATCTCGCGCGGGTCGCGCCAGATGCCCAGCGAAGCCATCTCGAAGGTGGCGCGCCCGTTCTTGGTGTAGGCCGTGTCGAAGAAGTCGACCGGCCCGTCCTCCTCCTGCTGGGAGACGTTCTCCAGGTAGGCGTCCGGCTTGACCACCGCACCGTGGATGGCGGGCTCGTGGCGCGGGTCCAGCCCGAAGGTCTTGGCGAAGCAGCCGTTCTCGGTGCCCACCACCCGTCCCCCCGGGAAGAGGCCGATGAAGTCGTCCTGGACCGGCTGCGACCCGTTCTGGCGGGTGAAGGTGGTGGTCGTCTTGCCCGTCCCCGACAGCCCGATGATCAGGAGCGTCTTCTCGCCGCCATCGGTCGGGACGACCTTGCAGCCGGCATGCATGGCCAGGCCGCCGCGGGCGTGGACGATGGCGTTCCACATCCGCAGGCCGCCCTTCTTGGACTCGCCGAAGTAGTCGGAGTTCATGACGCGCGAGACGCCGGCCTCCAGGTCGACGGTGATGAGGCGGTCGTCCGGGTAGTCGGGCATGGGCAGGTTCGGGGTGTAGACCATCGACAGCTCCGGCTCCCAGGCGTCCGCGGAGGCATCGGGCGGGAAGTACAGCTGGCGCTGCATGCCGGCGATGTTGGCGTTGGCCTCCTCCACGTAGAGGCGCACGCGGGACCGATGCTCCGGATCGTTGCCCAGGTAGCCGTCCACCACGATCATGTCGGTCCCGGCGATGTACGCGTCCTGGGCGGCCGCCACCCGGGCGGCCTCCTCGCGGCTGATCGCCTTGCCGGTGGTCTGGGCGGGATCATCGGTCACCA
>JBOGSY010000130.1:0-5663 GCA_050691915.1 Candidatus Limnocylindria bacterium
TCAGGCGGCGTGCGTGGGCCACCAGCTCTGCGGCGGTCTCCGGCGCTCCGCGGGCCCGGGCCGAGCGAGCCGCATCGTCCAGGATGGCCGCGACGTCGGCATCGGTGCCGGTCGCCGCCAGGGCGAGGTGCCGCGCCCGCTGCTCCACTGCATCGGTCATGGATGCCGCCTGCGCATGCAGCTCGCGACGCCGCGCCGGTGGGATGCGCTCGTACGCTCCCGCCGCGAGCAGGGGGTGGGCGAACCGAACCTCGCCGTCGCGCTCGACCAGGACGCCGTCCATCACGGCTGCGTCGAGGGTGGCCGGATCCGGGAACGCGCCGACCGGTTGCGGTCCCCGCACTGCCAGCAGCTCGATGGCCGATCGGCCGCCCTCCGCCCCCTTGAGGCGGCGCTGGACCAGGTCGCCCAGCGTTGGCGGCAGGCTCCCTTCCGCATCGGGTGCCCGCGCCAGCTCGATGGCGAAGAACGGGTTCCCGGCAGACTGCTCGTGGATGCTGCGCAGCCGGCGGCGCGGGAGCGCCTGCGGGAGCCGTTCCCGCAGGAGATGGCCGGTCGCGCCAAGGCTCAGGCCCGTGAGCGTGACCTCGACGCATTTGTCGCCGAGCGCGGCGGCCACCTGCAGCGGGTCGGCATGGTCGTCGCGCAGGGTGATGGCGAAGCCGATGCGGGCGTCTGCCACGCGCCGCGCCGCGAAGGCCAGCGCGCGCGCCGAGGATGGGTCCAGCCACTGGACGTCGTCGACGGCGACGACGACCGGCGCGAGGACGCGGAGCGCCGCCAGCGTGGCACGCGCCACCAGCAGCGGCTCGCTCGGCTCCGGATCCGGGGCCATGGAGAGTGCCGCCGTCAGGGCCCGGGCCTGCACGCCGGGAAGCGCCGGAATGACCTCGTCCGCGACGTCCTGCAGGAGGTCGCCCAGCGCGGCGTGACCCAGGGCCAGCTCCGCCTCCACGGGTCGCGCGGTGAGCACCCGCAGCCCGCGCTCGCTCGCCATGCCGATGGCCGCCGACCAGACGCTCGTCTTGCCGATGCCCGCCTGGCCCAGCACCGCAAGAGTGGCGGGGCCGTCATCCAGCAGGCCGAGGAAGCGTTGGACGCCCTCCAGCTCCGCGTCGCGGCCCACCAGCTCTCCCATGCCCGGACGATACAACCCCAAATCCTGGTCGAAGGCCAAACCGACGGCCAAGTTATAGGGGTTTCCGCGATGCTCCACAGGGGCGCAGCACGGACCCTGAAGGCATCAAACGCATCCCGCACTGGAGATCAAACCGATGCTACGCACCTTCAGGCTTCGCCTCTCACTCCTCGCAGTCCTGGCCCTGGCCGTCACGCTCGCCACCCCCGTGGCCGCGGCGGACGAGGTCACCTTCAAGGGCCGCCTGGCCGGCACAGTGACCGTCACCCCGCTCGATCCGCCGCTCGCCTCCGTGCTCATCGAGGCGACCGGCCATGCCACCCAGCTGGGCGGCTTCACCCTGCGGATCCCGCACCTCGTCAACCAGGCGGACCGCACCGGCGTGGGCTCGTACATCTTCACGGCCGCCAACGGCGACATGCTGACGGCCGACTTCACGGGCCAGGCGACGCTGGTTGGGCCCGGCGTCCTGACCACGCACGAGACGGCGGTCATCACCGGAGGCACCGGCCGCTTCGCGGGCGCGAGCGGCAGCTTCATCGCCGATCGCACCTTCTACGTCGCCACCGGTGAGACCATCGGTTGGTTCGAGGGATCGATCTCGGCGCCCGGCGCGCGCTGATGGGGCACGGCATTGACAGGTCCTGACAGGGAGGCCCGGAGCGCGCATCCGCGCTTGGGGCCTCTCTGTGTTTCGCGACCGATCGGCCGTGCCCGCGCCTGCCGTGTTTCGTGTGCGAGCACCTAACGGGGAAGATGAGCCCATATCGGCCCGTTAGCTCCCCAGATGTGGCCCTGGGATGGAGAGGAGAGGGGATGTTCCGCCCATAACTTCCCCGTTGGGGGTTCCAGCTTGAGACGCGCGCTAGGTGAAGCGGAGGCGCGGGACCCGCTACGGACCTCCCCTCGTGCAGCACGTGCATCACGAGCTACGCCTGATCAGCGCCCTGGTGAGTTGCGGCCGATGCCGCGGGGACGCGGAGGCGCTCGAAGATGGCACGCGCGGCGCTGAGCGGGCCCTCCGCTTCCGTGTGCCGCCCGAGCCCGATCAGGCAGCGAGCCTCTCCAAAGCGCGCATGGCCCTCTTCCAGCGGGATGCCGAATTCAGCCCAACGGGTGGCCGCGTCGCGGTGGCCCTCCAGTGCCTCGTCAAGGCGGCCGTGAGCCTCGGCGACGCGCGCACGCATCGCGTCCTGGGAGATGGCCGCATAGGGATAGCGCGGCTCCAGGTCGGCGAGGAGGCGTTCGGCCAGGTCAAGACGGTCGGCCTCCAGGGCCACGCGGATCATGGTCGGCAGCATGGTGGTAGTGGCTGCTTCCACCTTCTTTCCGTCCGGGACGGCGAGCACCTCCTCCAGTAGCGCGCAGGCCGCCTGCGGGTCTCCGAACGTCGCCCGGATGAACGCCGCGTTGGCCAGCAACGCGACCTTCGGTTCGGCGTTCTTGGCGCCGCGGGCCAGCTCTTCCAGCTCATCGATTTGGGCCATCGCCTCATCGCGACGCCCGCGCAACGCGTAGACCACCTCCGGCGCGTGGTAGGACTGCCGCATCGCAGGGTCGCCGGGTCGCCTCACGGTCTCCCAGGTCTCGATGACCTCGTCATACGCTCCGGTGTCCTTGACCACCTGGAGGTGGAAGAGCGTCATGCCCTCCAGCAGCGGCTGGAAGCCGAATCGCCGGGCATCGTCCATCGCGTCGCGCATCTGAGCCACCGCCGGTGCGGGGCCTTCGTACTTCCAGAGCCAGGTCCCCAGGTTCACCTTGTTCACCGCGATGTTGTGCCCATCGCCAGCCGCGACACACAGGGCGATCGCCTCGCGGAAGTCGTCGATCCCACCGCGATCGCCCAGATCCAGCCGGTTGTGTCCGCGAAAGCCCAGGGCGCGGCCCGGCTTCGGCAGACCGAGCTCAACGGCGACCGCCATCGCCCGATCCAGGTCTGCGAAGGCGCTGGCGGGCAGCGGGCCAAACGTCAGGTCGACACCCCGCTCCGTCAGTGCATCGATGAGCTCCGGCGTTGGCTCGTGCGCCTCCAGGATCTCAATGGCCCGGTCCAGGACATTCGGCTTTTCCCGCAGCCCCGTGTCCGCGTCGTAGGCGATCTTGGAGGCGATCAGGGCTCTCGCTTTGGACCGCCAGTCGCCACGTTCGTCAAAGGAGGCGACGGCCTCTTCCAGGACGGGGTAGCTCTCCTTGATGCGGCCGACCTCCGGCCCCGCCTCGCCGAGTCTGAGCAGGATGCCAGGGCGTTCCAGATGGCCGGGCGAGGCCAGCCGCAAGGCTGCGTCGAAGCGGACCATGGCGGCCGCTGGATCGAGCCCCTTGGCGCGCTCGCCGGCGCGCACCAGGAACCCGATGACCTTCGGCTCGTACTCCTTCGCCCGATCTTGCTGACCGGCCGCCTTCGACAGGTCGAGGGCGGTGCCCCAGTGGTCGGCCAGCACGTCGGCGATGTCGTCGACGCGCCCGCCCAGCTTCGACTCTAGCCAGGTGGCAGCGGCCGCGTGCTTGGCGGCACGCGCTGCACGCGGCAGCTGGCCGTAGGCGACGTCACGGCCCAGGACATGCCAGAAGGCGAATTCGTGTTCGCCACCCATCGAGCTCTGGGCAGCAGGGCGCAGGAAGCCGAGCTCCGACAGGTCTCCGAGCGCATGCTCCACGTCCGCCGCGCTCCGATTGCCCATTTCCTGCAGTGCGCCGTTCCAGAACACCTTCCCGATGACCGCGGCATCGCCAAGCAGCGCCCTCTGGGCGGGCGGCAGCGTGTCCAAGCGGGCGGCCAGCACGGCGTGGATCGACTCCGGCAGCGGCAGTTCGACGCCCGGGCGGAGGACGACGGCACCATCGGCCTCCACGATCAGGTCCCGGTCGCGCAGGAGCCGGACATACTCCTCGGCATAGAGCGGATTGCCGTCCGCGCGCTCGATGATCGGAGCGGCCAGCTCATCTGGGACCACCGCGCCGATCAATGAGGTGACGAGCGTGGCGGTGTCATCGGTCGACAGGGGCTGGAGGGATATGCGCCGTGCGTTGGGCACGGAGGCCGCGAAGTCCGGGTGCTTGGCCAGGAGCTCCGGCCGAGCCGTTCCCAGCAGCAGGATCGGGTCGTCGGAAGGCTGCACCGCGAGGTACTCGAGGAACTCCAGCATGGAGGTATCGGCCCAATGAAGGTCCTCGAAGACAAGCACCAGCGGCTCGGAGCTGGCCATCCCCTGGATGAACGCGTGCCAGGCGGCGAACGACTCCTCACGCGTGGCCGAGACTGCGCTCTCGAGGCCGATGAGTGGCAGCATCCGCTCGCGCAACCACACCTGTTGCGCACTGGCCGGCAGGGCGTCATCCAGCTTGTCCGACGCGGTGGCAGGGGAGTCCGACTCGAGGATGCCGGCATGCGTCTTCACGATCTCGCCCAGGGCCCAGAAGGTGATGCCCTCGCCGTACGGCAGGCAGCGGCCCTGGTGCCAGGTGACTGGTTCAGGGCCTTTCCGGGCGTGGGTGCGCAACTCGGCAACGATCCGGCTCTTGCCCATGCCCGCATCGGCGATGACGGTCGCCAGGCGCGTCGTCCGGTCCTTCCGCGCCATGTCGAACACGGCCCGCAGGCTGGCGAGCTCCTCCTGGCGGCCGATGTAGCGGCTGGCCTGCGCCCCGGTCAGGTCAACGCCAGTCTTCGACCGTGAGCCGATGGCCTCGAAGATCGGCAAGGGCTCGGCCTTGCCCTTGAGGGTCACCGGCTCGAGGGCGCGGTACTCGACGGTCGCCTTGGTCGCGCCGTATGTCCGCGGCCCGACGGTCACGCCCATCTCCGGCGCCGCCGACTGGATGCGCGAGGCGGTGTTGATCGGGTCGCCGGCCAGGAAGCGCTCGCCGGAGCCTGGCTCCACGCTCATACGGGCGAGCACCTCGCCGGTGTTGATCCCGACGCGCAGCCTCAGGGGAGCGTCGCCTGCCATCTGCAGCTCCGCGGCACTGGCGCAGATGCCGAGGCCGGCACGCACGGCGCGCTCGGCGTCGTCCTCGTGCGCGGTGGGTACGCCGAACACGCCCACGACCGCATCGCCGATGAACTTCTCCACCACGCCGCCGTGGTACTCGATCTCCCGCCGCGCCATGGCCGCGTAGGCCGAGAGCATGCGGTCCACGTCCTCCGGGTCCGCGTTCTCGGAGCTCGCGGTGAAGCCGACGAGGTCGCAGAAGAGCGCCGTGACGATCCGGCGCTCTTCCGTGGTGGCTGCGGGGACGACCACTGGCTCGGGCAGGGGAGTGGACGTGCCGTCAGGGAGGGCCTGGCCGCAGGCAGGGCAGAACTTGAACCCGTCCGGGCTCTCGGTCCCGCAGGCACCGCACGTTACCGGCACCGATGCCCTCCGTCCTCGGTGGCTTGGTCAGCTGACAGCGAAGCAAGCCTAGCGCACCGCCCTCGACGGGCCCGGGCGGATCGCTGGGTTGGGGTCTCAGCGTCTGCGGTCGTCCGGGGAGAGGCCACGCTTGCGGAGGCGGATGGCAGCCGGGGTGACCTCCACCA
>JBOGSY010000131.1:0-5660 GCA_050691915.1 Candidatus Limnocylindria bacterium
CCTCCTGGACGATCAGCGCGGTGACCATCCCGAACAGGAAGCCCATGCCGGTGAAGGCGGCGAAGTAGGCGAAGGCGCGTTGCATCGGTCTCCTCTGAGGCTGTGCCGGGCGGTCCGGGCGTCCCAGGCAGGGTGACCGATGCGCACGCCGCGGCTGAAGGGCCGAATGGCCCCGATCCGGCGGGGCCAGTGGACCGGGTGGGCGGGGGCGTCAGCCGGTGATCGGACGCCCCAGCAGGAGCGGCATCCCCAGCCGCTGGTCGTACCGCGGCCGCAGGCGCTCGGGGTTGTACATGGTCGCCACGTCCAGGCGCCGAGCCCCCTGGGCGGCATCCGGCAGTGGCGCGTGGGTGTACTTGCCGTCCTGGATGGCCGTCATCCGCCCGGTCACGCCGTCGGCCAGCAGCTCGACCGCGACGTTGGCAAAGGTGGTGGCCACCATCTGGTCCAGCGCGTCCGGGTCGCCGCTGCGCAGGTCGTAGGTCAGGTCGGAGTGCACCGTCTCGATCCCGGTCAGGCCGTGCAGCGCCTCCGCCAGCGCGAAGCCCACGTCCGCCTTGCGCCGATGGCCGTACGCATCCGCCTGGCCGAACTCCTGGAGGCTGGCGCCGGTCCACACGGCGCCCTCGGATGCCACCACCAGCGCGTACCCGCTCGGATTCAGGCGTCGGTCCTCCATCAGCAGGTCGGCCAGGCGCTGGATCTCGAACGGGGCCTCCGGGACGACGCAGCGGCTGCTGGTGACATAGGCGGCGTACCAGGCGCTGTAGCCGGCGTTGCGTCCGAAGATGCGAAAGACGCCGATGCGCTCGTGGCTGCCCAGGGTCGTGCGCTGGCGGTTGATGAGCTCCTTGGCCCGCGTCACGGCGGTCGAGAAGCCGATGCAGTACTCGGTCCCGGACACGTCGTTGTCCATGGTCTTGGGGATCGCCACCAGCGGCACGCCCTCGCGACCCAGGCGGGCGGCATAGCTCAGCGTGTCGTCGCCGCCGATCGCCACCAGGTGGGTCACGCCCAGCCGCTCGATGTTGTCCCGGACCAGCGGCGTGAGGTCGTACCGGCCGTCCTCGCCGCGGAACCTGTCGCGCGTCGCGGGGTCCAGGTGGTCCGGAAGCATCGGCTCCGCCATCCGCGCCGGGTTGGTGCGCGAGGTGTGCAGGATGGTGCCACCGGTGCGATCGATGGCGCGCGTGGATCGGCGGTCGAGCGGCCGGGTGTACTCCGGGTCCTCCTCGCTGCCGGGCCGGAGGTGGGTCAGCCCCTGCCAGCCCCGTCGAATGCCGATCGCCTGCCAGCCGAGCTCGGTGGCCCGGTAGACCACGCTCTTGATCACCGAGTTCAGGCCGGGGACGTCGCCCCCGCCGGTGAGGATGCCGACCCGCTTCACGCCGTCCATGATGCCGCGTCGCGCGGCACGCCGCTGCCGCAACCCGCCGGCTGGCAATCCGGGCCGATTTCGGGCATACTTACGGTCCCCCGTCCGCGCCCCACGCGCGGCCATGCCGAGGAGCGAGATGGCCACCGAAGTCAACCAGCGACGCTATGTCACCTGGCGCCTGCCCGACCGGCAGTTCTCGAAGGTGCACGTGCAGCGCGATCCCGAGATGACCGTCTGCGGCAAGACCCTGCCGCGGGCAACCGGCTCGCCACAGCCACCGATCCCCGCGGCCGCCATGTGTCCGGAGTGCGCCGCCTCGGAGGCCTGAGCCCGGGCACCGCTGACCGGCGCGCGTCGTGTGCGGCCGCTTCGCCCAGCCGCGCTCGGCCGACGAGCTGGCGCGCATCTTCCGCGCCCGGCCCGTCACCGACCTGGCCGGTGACCGATTCAACGTGGCGCCCACTGACCCGGTGGCCGCCGTTGCAGAGCGGCACGGCGAGCGCACGCTGGACGAGTACCGCTGGGGCCTGGTCCCCTTCTTCGCGGAGAGCCCGAAGGGCGCGGCGCGCCTGATCAACGCTCGGTCGGAGACGGTCGAGACCTCGCCCGCGTTCCGGACGGCCTTCCGCGATCGCCGGTGCATCGTGCCGGCCGACGCCTTCTACGAGTGGCGGCGCCACCGCGATCCGGCGACCGGCCGGGTCCGGCGATCCGAGCCCTTCGCCCTGCGCCTCGCCTCCGGCCAGCCCCTGGGCCTGGCCGGCCTGTGGGCGGTGTGGCGCGACCCGGAGACCGCGCAGCGGCTGTACAGCGTCACGATCCTGACCGCCCCGCCAAACGAGCTGGTGGCGACGGTGCACGACCGGATGCCGGTCATCCTGGACCCCGACGACTGGGACCCGTGGCTGCACGAGGCCACTCCGCGCCGCGAGCTGCGCGCCCTGCTTCGTCCGGCGCCGGCCGAGGCCATGGCCATGTACCCCGTCTCGCCGGCCGTGAACAACGTGCGCAGCGACGGGCCACACCTGCTGGCGCCGCTCACCCGCTGGGCGGAGGGCGACTCCTGGGACGCCGGCGCGCGATCGTGACCATCGTCCTCGCGGCGAACGCCATGGTCCTGCTGGTCGGTCCCAGCGGCTCCGGCAAGAGCACGTTCGCCGCGCGCCACCTGCGGCCTACCCAGGTCCTGTCGTCGGACGAGCTGCGTGCTCGCGTGATGGACGACCCGAACGACCAGTCCGCCACCGACGCCGCGTTCGAGCTGCTGCACGCCATCCTGGCGCTGCGGCTGGCGCGGGGCCGGCTGAGCGTGGTGGATGCCACCAACGTGGAGGCCTGGGCCCGGGCGCCGCTGCTGGCGGCGGCCCGGCGGAATCGACGCCCGGCGGTGGCCATCGTCTTCGCCCTTCCGCTCGAGGAGCTGCTCCAGCGCGCCACGGAGCGGATGGACCGTCGCGTGCCGCCCGCCGCCTTGCGCCGCCAGCAGCGCTGGCTGGCGCGCTCGATGACGGAGCTGCCGAACGAGGGCCTGCACGCCATCTGGACCCTTGACTCCGTCGCCGCGGTCGACGGGGCGGCGGTGACCATCCAGCCCGGCTAGAGCTCCCGGGTGGTGGCCAGCGCCACGTCCCGGACGTAGTGGATGTCCGGCGCCCAGGCTCGGGCCAGGATGACGTGGAAGACCCCGCGCGCGCGGCCGTGGGGCAGGTCCAGGCTGGGGAGCCAGACCCCGGGCGCGTCGGCGTGGAAGCCGTGGCGCGCGAAGGCGCCCCCGATGCGGCTGCCCTCCACGTCCAGGCGCCCCCGGGCGACCAGGATCTCCTCCCGGTGCCCGCCGCTGACCGTCACCTCGGCCGTGGTGCGCAGCTCCAGCCGCACTTCCTGGACCTCGACCGGCTCCGCGGTCTCCACCGTGAACGACCCGCTGAACGCCTCCGTCAGGCAAAGGGGCACCGGGTCCAGCCGAATCTGCGCCGGGAAGTGGTCGACGTTGGCCGGGGCCTCCTCGTACAACCCGTACTGGCCGGTGGCGACCACGCCGGCCCGCAGCAGCGCCGTCGGCTGGGCCACCCGCACGGGCTGGCTCAGCCGCTCGTCGAGCCCGCGCGGGATGTCCACCTTGGCCTCCAGGGTCCAGGTGCAGCGCAGCTCCTCGCCCTCGAAGCTGGCGGGCCCCAGCCCGGGGACCTCCACCTCGAACTGCCACGATCGCCGCTCACCGGCGCGGAAGGGGCCGGCATCGGCCAGGGGCACGTCCTGGCGATGCAGCTCCTCCTCCTGGGTCCTGGTCACCCGCCGGGAGCTGGGCCGCCCATCGGCACCCATCGTCGTCTCGGTGCGGTCGAAGCGGTAGCGCTCCACGCAGCGCAGGGTGGCCGTCACCCCGCGCGCCTGGTGGTCGCGGTCCGGGCGGTAATCCAGGCTGACGGTGGCGTGCCGCCCGGGGAGGAGCACCGGCGGCTCGATGCGCACCTGCCACCGAGCGTCATCGGTCATGGGGCGTGACCATCCCTCCGTGCGCCCACCCGTGGGCCGGGCATGCGAAATGCCCCGAAGGAACTGCGGCCCGGCCCTGCGGTGCGAGACCGCCGAGCCGGTACCGGAACCCTTGATGCAATCGCGTGATCCGGTATCCGCTGCCCCTTCGGGACGACCAGAGCATAGGACTCGTCATGGGGGAGGGGAAGGCCAGTTATCCCCGACTTTCGCGCGCCATCGCCGGCTTGTCCACACGTCGTCCCCAAGGCCGATGCCCCACCGGGGTGCTGGTGGGGCATCGGAGCGTCGCCTGCCGGACCGGTTCAAGCCCGGCCCGGGCCAACCAGGCGACACAGGTGCTACCCTCCGGCCACCGGTTGCGTTCACGCCGCCGGCCGGAACGAGCACGGGATGCGGGAGATGCACCAGGGACACTGGCAGAAGGCGCCGCCCGAGCTGGTCGACCGATTCAGCGCCGCGGTGGCCGCCCTGCCGGGCGCCCAGGTGCGGAAGATGTTCGGCTACCCCGCCGCCTTCGCCAACGGGTACATGTTCACCGGCATCTTCGCCGACCAGTGGTTCGTGCGCCTGTCCGAGCCGGAGCACGCCGAGCTCGCCGCCGTGGGCGGTGGGGAGTTCGCGCCGATGCCCGGTCGGCCGATGCGCGGCTACCTGACCCTCCCGGCCGACCTGCTCGCCGACCCGGACGCGCGGGCGGCCTGGCTGGCGCGGGCGCTGGCCCACGTCCAGGCCCTGCCGCCCAAGACGAAGCGCTAGCTCCGGACCGATCAAAGCCAGCCGCGTCGGCGGAAGTACAGGATCAGCCCGATCAGGATCGCCGCCATCAGGGCCAGGATCAGGTAGAAGGCGCCGATATCGGCCTCGCCCGGAACCCGCACGTTCATGCCCCAGATGCTGGCGATCAGGGTCAGCGGCAGCAGGACCACGCTGGCCGCGGTCAGGACCCGCAGCACGTCGTTGAGGCGGTGGGAGAGCACCGACTCGTTGGTCGACTCCAGCGCCTCCACGGTCTCCTTGAAGTTCTCGAGCACATCCCAGATGCGCTCGGAGGCATCGGTCAGGTCGTCGAAGTAGACGTCCAGGTCCTCGCCGAAGTGGCGCTGCTTGGCGCGCTCCAGGGCGCGGAAGACGGCCCGCTGGGGCCGGATGATCGCCCGGAAGTTGATGATCTCCTGCTTGGTGTTGCTGATCTCGCGCACGATCTCGCGCGAGCGCCCCTCGAAGATGTCGTCCTCCAGCCGCCGCAGCTTGCGGCCCAGCTGCCCCAGCATCGGAAAGCAGGCGTCCACGCAGCGATCCAGGATCTCGTACAGCAGGCGGCCGGAGCCCCCGGCGAACATCGCGTCGCGGACCTCCGGCTGCTCCCGCACCCGCTCCCACATCGCCGGCAGCGGCACGATCGGCTCCTCCGGCAGGGTCACCACGTAGTCGGGGCCGATGAAGACGTCGAGCTCCGCCGCGTGCAGCCTGCCGATCGCCTTGTCGAAGCGCGGGAACTGCACGACCAGGAACAGGTAGTCCTGGTAGACGTCCAGCTTGGGCCGCTGGTTGATGGAGGCGACATCCTCCAGGTCGAGCAGGTGGAAGCGGAACTGCTCGGCCAGCCAGGCCACGTCGGCGGCCCGCGGGTCCTGGGCGTGGTACCAGCGCAGGCCCGCGGCCTCCACCATCTCGACGCGCGGCTCGTCCGCCGGGGCGGGATCGCCCGGGGCGGCGCCGGTCCTGCGCGGCCGGGCCCGCAGGAGCCTGGGGAGCTGCCTCACCTGCGCAGCCTAGCGCCGGC
>JBOGSY010000132.1:0-5658 GCA_050691915.1 Candidatus Limnocylindria bacterium
CCGCTGGTCCGCGACGCGCTGCCGCTGCCGGCCCTGGAGCCCGGCGGGGTGGCCCGCCTGGAGACCGCCTTCCTGCTGGGTGGCGCCGACCGCTGGTCGCCGGCCCGCCCGGCCCTCTACGTGTTGCGCGTCTCCGTCACCGGCCGGGACGACGGCGACCGGCTGTACACCAGCTTCGGCCTGCGCCACGTGGCGGTGGACCCGCGGCTCGCCCAGGTGCAGCTCAACGGGATTCCGGCCTCGTTCACCGGGGTCGGGCTGCACGACGAGCGGCTGGAGCCGCTGCCCGGGCGGGGCGAGGAGGCGACCGGCGGGCATCGGATCACCGCCGTCCAGGAGCTGCTGGCCCAGCTGGACCGCGCCCGCCAGGTGGACGCGGAGCTGATCCGCGCCGGGCATACCCCGGCCAACCCGCTGCTGCTGATGCTCGCCGACCGGCTGGGCTTCGCGGTCTGGGAGGAGATCCCGCTCTACCACTACACGCCGCTCACGTTCGACATCGCCATGCAGCGCGGCATTCCCCAGCAGATGCTGCGCGAGATGGCGCTGCGCGACATGAACCGGCCGTCGGTCCTCTTCCACGGGCTGGCCAACGAGTCGACCGGGACCGATGAGCGCCTGGCGGCATTGCGCACCCTGCACCAGGTGGACCGCCAGGTCGACGGCACCCGGCTCACCGGCCAGGCGTCGTACGGGTTCGCGCCCGATGACCCGACCCACGCCCCGCTGGACGTGGCCGGCTACACCTTCTACTACGGGGTCTTCTACCGCGAGGACGCGGCGATCGGCACGGCGCGGGCGCTGGCGGAGGCGCATGCCGCGCACCCGGGCAAGCCGCTGCTGATCCTGGAGTTCGGCCGCTGGGCGGACGACGCCGGCGGGCCGGCCCTCCAGCAGCGCATCTTCGAGGAGACCTATGCGGAGCTCGATGCCCGCAGCGTGGAGCGCGGCGGCTACGTGGCGGCGGCGGTGTGGTGGGCGCTGGAGGACTTCGCCACCATGCGCCCGGGGATCGGCGTCGAGCACTTCGGCCTGTTCGACGCCGCCGGGGAGCCGCGCCCGGCCGCCGCGTCCGCGGCGCGTCTCTTCTCGGCCGTGGCCGGCGAGGGCGTGGAGCAGATGATCGCCTCGGAGGTGGAGCGGGCGAGCGTGGCGCGCGAGCCGGAGGCCGACCTGCGGCTGGTGGGCTACCTGGGCTTCGCGCTGCTGTTCAGCATCGGCCTGCTGGGGATCACGGTCGCGGCGCTCACCCACCGCGGCGGCCGGGCGACCGGTACCCGCAGCCTGCGACGAGGCGTCCGATGAAGCTGGTGCACGGCCGCCTGGCGGGCGTATCGGTCCGAGCGTCCTTCGCCGCCGGGGGCTGGGTGGGGGCGGCGCTGGGGCTGGTCATCGGCTCGCTGGCCGGCGCGTTGCTGGTCTGGTTCAGCGGCGCCGTGCTGGATTGGCAGCGCGAGCTGGGATTCACGCTGGGCATCGCCCGCACGCTGCTGCCGTTCGGCGACCAGATCGCGGCCCTGCGCTGGATCAGCACCAGCTGGTGGATCGTGATCCCGGCCGCCGGGCTGCTGGGCGCCGTGCTGGTGGGGCTGGTGGGCGGCCTGATCGGCGGGCTGCTGGCCGCCGCCTACAACCGCTCGCCGCGGCACGCCAGCGTGGCGGTGGAGCTGCCGGAGTCGGCGGAGGAGGAGGCCGCGGTCACGGGCTCCGGGGGACCCGATCGGTGACATCGGTCAGGTCGTACAGGTCGCGCTGGTGGGGGAAGACCCAGTTGCGGTCGGGCAGCAGCGGCAGGTCCGCGCCGAACTCCGCGTTGAGCACCACCCGGAAGGTGTTGACCGAGGTGATGCGGGGGTGGAGCCCCGCCGCCTCGGGCGTGGCGTCCGGCAGCAGGATGGCGTTCAGGATCGAGAACTTCTGCAACAGCTCGGCGGGCGTCGCCTCCAGCCAGCGGAAGGCGAACTCGTTGCGCTCGTAGCGCTCCGGGAAGGGACCCTCGTCGGCCTGGATCACGATGATCGGCCACGTCTCGCGCGGGCCGTCCAGCAGGATGTCCAACAGGCGCAGGATGCGTGCGTTGGCGAACTCGAGCTGCTGGACGTAGTTCTGGTGCGGCGTGCGGGCCCGCGCCTGCTCGGGCGTCGCCCAGCTGCCGTCGGCGTTGAAGAGGTAGGGCGGGTGGGGGAGCAGGAGGTGGGCGAACACGTATTTGCGGCCGCCGCCCATCCGCGCGATCTCCTCCAGGCGCTCCAGCTGGTAGAGGGTCTGGAGGCCGTACAGGCCGGACGTGCCGCCGGGCTCGAAGCCGGACCCGGCGGCGGGCAGCAGGCGCTCGAGGCCGATCAGCATGGTGGTGTCCGCCAGCGTGGCGCTGAACTCCGTCTGCCCGGTGTAGATGAACTCCTGGTCCGCCTCCGAATTGGTGAATGTGGGACCGCGGCGCAGGCCCAGGTGCAGGTAGGCGTAGCCCGCGTCGGAGAGCACTCGCTGGAGCGGGTAGCTCTCCTGGAGCGCGCGGTAGAGCGGCGTCCAGTCGCCGGGCGCCACCGCCTCCCGGCCGAGGGCCTCCGGGTCCAGGTAGTCCAGAGCGAGGGTGGAGGCCAGGCTGTGGGCCGTCTTGAGGTAGTTGGCGGTGCTCTCCTCGGCCACGTAGAAGCCCCGCGTGCGGAGGGCATCCAGGAACGGCGAGTTGTCGTAGCCATAGATGCCGGAGAGGGCCGGCTGCCCGGCGTAGCGGTCGAAGACCAGGTACCAGACGTCCCGCTCCGGCGCCTGCAGCACCTCCGGGGCCGATGGGTTGGGCGAGGCGCGGGCGGCGACCGCGGCCGCCACCCGCAGCTGGTGGTCGGCCACCGGCACGCCGTTGAGGACCAGCAGCACCACGCCGATCACGTTCAGCCCGGCCGTGGCATTGCTCACCGCCCGCCGTGGCGCGCGCAGCGCGGCAAAGCCGCCCACCAGGGCCACGACCCCGCACGCCAGGAAGAGCGGGCGGTGCGATCCCAGCAGCTCGCCAACGGCGTTCCACACGTGGCCGTAGGCGAAGAAGAGGCCGATCAGCAGCGTGGCCAGCAGTGCGGCCCGCTCCGGCGCGCGGCGCAGGAGCCAGGCCGGCAGGGCCAGTCCCGCCAGCAGGATCCCGGCGCCCAGGAGCGACAGCCCCAGCGGCTCCAGCAGCGGGTCCAGGGAGATCTGCTCGCTGATGTTGTGCGCGAACAGGAAGACTATGGGCACCGCGGCGACGAGGAACGGGTGCAGCCACCAGGCGCCGCCCAGCAGCCGGTCGAGGCTCCGCCACCGCCCCGCCGCACGGGGGGCGGGGCTAGCCGATGCTTCTTTCGCCAATGCGGTGGATCGCGAGCGCCAGGTTCACGAGCTCTCCGTGCGCCTCAGCCGGCCCGCTGCCAGAGGTCGCGCAGGGCGCTCGCCAGGCGGCCCGGCTCGATCCGCTGGGGCGGATCGAAATGGTGGCGCTCCGCGAAGGTATCGAGGGTGAAGTCCGGGAAGACGGTTCGCAACCGCTCCGCCGTCCGGGCATAGAGATCCGGGTTGCTGCGCCCACCCAGGGCGAAGTAGACGGGACGCCTGAACGCACGCAGGACACCCCAGTCCGGCTCGTAGTCGTCGAGCACGTCACTGAGGGACTCCAACGCCTTCACCCGCGATGCCATCCACGGTGGCGGCGGGCCCTCCGGCGAGGGTGGAGCCTCCACGTCGTCGGCGAGCTGAAGCGCAACGAAGGCGCCCATCCGCTCGCTCGCCGGCAGCTTCCCGACCTCGCCCAGCCGGTCGTGGACGGCGGCCTCCGCGTTGGTCATGCCCAGCCGACCAGCCCACGCCGGCTCGAAAAGCGCCAGGCTGCGCAGCCGCTCCGGATGCGCCGCGGTGAACGCCAGCGATACCGCGCCGCCCAGCGAGTAGCCGACCAGGTGAAACGTCTCGAAGCCCGCCTCGTCGGCGAAACTGAGAATCCCGTCCACCTCGGTCTGGATCCGGTAGCCGGGCGGCGGAACCACCTCGCCCGCGTAGATTTCGAGTCCCTTGGGGTGGGCATCGGCGGCATCCCCGAGCTCCGCGACAAGCGGCCCGTAGGCCAGCTCGGCGGGAAGGATGGCGCCGGGAAGGAGCACGACGGGCCAGGGATCGGGTTGCATGTCATTCCCTCTGCGGTCGTCCGTGAGTTTGGAGGGGATCGCGGCGACAGGCAAGGAGCGGGGGCCTGGCGCGCCTGACGCGCCTGCGCCGTCACGCGGCCTGGGCGCCCACCCTGCCGGGTGTGCTATAGACGGCGGTGCGGCGTATCTCACTCCAGGAGGCACGACATGGGGCTCGATCGGCACCTTCCCCGGCCACATGGGCCCGACGCGCCGGATACGGAGGCGGCGGGCCGGGAGTGGCTCGAGCACTGGCGGGTCGGGCCGACCCGGACGCGATGGACCGAACTCCCGGTTCAGCCCGGCGATGGCGCGCCAACCCTCGACCTGGTCGCGGCGCGCTCGGGTCGCGTCGTCCCGTTGTCATCGGTCTGGGCCGCCGGCCCGGCGCTGCTGCTGTTCTGGCGCCATTTCGGGTGCAGCTGTGGGCGCGATCGCGCGGCCCGGCTGCGCGACGAGTACGCGGCCTATGTCTCCGCCGGCGCGACGGTGGCGCTGGTGGGCCAGGGCGAGTCGTCCCGCGCGCTGACCTACGCCGAGGCGAACGGCCTGCCGGCGGAGATGCCGCTGCTGTGCGACCCCGACGAGCGCGCCTACCGCGCCTACGGGCTGCTGGAGGGCGGCCCGGCCGAGGTGCTCTTCGATGCGCCCGACGACTACCTGCGCTGCGAGCCGCGGGCGGGGATGGACCTCTTCGAGCAGCGACGCGCGCAGGGGACGCCCATGGTCGACAACCCGTGGCTCCTGCCGGGCGAGTTCGTGGTGGATCCCGGCGGGCGGCTGGTGAGCGCCTATCGGTTCCAGTTCTGCGAGCACTGGATCGACCCACGCGTCAACGTGGCCGCGATCCGCCACGCGTCGGGAGAGCTGCGCCCGACCTTTGGGTAGAGGGCCGTGTGGGTCAGCGCCCCACGCTCACCACACGCACCTAAAGACCCGCTGGCGCAGTACGTCGGGTGAGCGGCGGGAGCGGAGTGCGCAGACGGAGCCCAAGTATTGCGGGTGCATACTGTCCCGCAATGAATGCGGCCGCGCCCAATAATTCATGATCGCAGAATTGTCCGGATTCCCCTTTTCGGTCGTCGCGACCACGGGGATCGAGGAGAAGGCGGGACGCATCGCCGCGCGCACCCACGCCGCCCGCTCGTGGATGTCGAAATTGTTCGGCTTCGAACCGCAGATCCGCGTCGAGGTGCTCGGGCCTGAGGACGTTGCAGAGCGCGCTGAACTGCCCGCGTTGGGTCTGCCGCATATCAACGACGAGGGGACGATGTTCCTGGCCGGCTACGACACCTCCACCTTCGACTCCTCCATCGCAGAGACGATGAGGTACCTATCAGCGGCCGACCGTTCGACATTCGAGCAGGCCTATGGCGAGCCGCCAAAGGTGCAGACATTCGTCGACCTCCTCTCCCTGCACGAGCTCGCGCACACGTATCACATGCAGCGGGGCTGGTCCTTCCAGGAGCTGTGGATGGGCGAGCTCTTCTGCAATCTGGCGCTC